>JAOTYQ010000343.1 GCA_029861725.1 Acidimicrobiia bacterium
TCCACTCGTCGCCGGACCCGTGAACGCCCTCGCGGTGCGGCTCGTCTCAGGCATCATGGCCGCCAGCGTCGCCGTCGCGACCGCCTCCTCCTATCTCTCGTTACCGGCTGCCCCGACCATGGCCGAGACCGCACCGGCGGTCGTCGACCCGGCATCGGCCCGGGCCGGGCGCGAACCGACGACCAGCGATCCCCAGGGGCCGCGCTGGCTGGTCCGGGATGGCGATTCGCTGTGGTCGATCGCCGAGGCGACGCTGGGCGACGGCGGCCGAAGCGCCGAGCTGCTCACCCTCAATCCCGAGCTGACACCGCGGGCCGTCGAACCGGGTGTCGTGCTCCTCCTCCCGGTCGGAGCGGCCGTACCGACCGATCGACTGGCCCCCGCGCCGGCGCCCGAGCTCGTCGATCACCTCCCAGCAGCGCACGTGGAGATCGTCTCTGGCGACAACTTGTGGCACCTGTCCGACCACCGCCTCCAGGCGATCGACGATGATCCCGACGACGGCGACATCGCCCGCTACGTCGAGACCGTGGTCGACCGCAATGACGAGCGCATCGACGACCCCGACCTGATCTTTCCCGGTCAGGTCTTCACGTTCCCTGCGGTCGGTCCAGAACCTCCACTCCAGCCGGCAGGGGCCACGAGGCCGGAGGCTCGGTCCGAGGCGCCCGTCGTCCCCCAGACCGTGGCTAGAGACGCGGTGCCGGCCCGCTCCGACCAGACGCAACCGGCGACCGGCGGCGCCAACCCGTCGCAACCAGGCGGCGGTGACCGGCGCGACCCGGTCGATGGCGTCGATCTCGCTCCCGACGAGCCGCCGAGCGTCGTCGTTCCGGTCCTGCTCGGGGCCGCAGGCGGCCTGCTGGCGGCAGGAGCGTTGGATCTGGTGCGTCGGCGTCGCCGGTTTCGCCTCGCCCACCGCGGCAGCGGTCGGGTACCCAGTCCCCCGGCGCCCGAGCTCGCTCCGATCGAGCTCGCTCTCCAGCGGCAGGCGGATCCGGAGACCAGGGCTTGGTTGTGCCGTGCGGTGGAGAGCCTCACCAGCCGACCGGTCTGGGAGGGCGAAGTGGTCGCGCAGCCGCTCATCGCTCGCCTCGACACCGACCGCCTCGAGGTGGAGTTCAGCGAAGCCGACCCCATGGCGGCCCCGGTTCCCTGGGTGAAGGTCGACGACGGTCGCCGGTGGCGGCTCGACCGCGCCATTCCCATAGACCAGCTGCCCGGACCCGACGTCACTGCGCCGATCCCGAGCCTCGTCACGCTCGGCGTCGACCTCCTCGTGAACCTCGAGGGTCTCGGGGTCGTCGAGGTGGCCGGCGAGGTCGACCTGGCACTCGGGCTCGTACGCTCGATCATCCACGAGCTGGCGACATCGCCCGCCGCTGGGTCCATCGACGTGCGGACGACCGTACCGATCGCCGGATCGGAGACCTATTCGTTGGTCCGACGGCAGTCGCCGGCCGAGCTGGTCGCCGAGCTCCCTCCTTGGCTCGACGACGTGAGCGAACAGCTCGCCCGACGTTCGTGGTCGAGCGCCTATACCCACCGGCTGGCGGCCGACGCCGACCCGCTCGGTCCGGTGGTGGTGGTCACCGACGCAGCCGGCGCCGACGCGATGCCGGCCGTCCTCGAGCACGCTCGGCGCCGTTCGTTGCCGCTGGCCGTCGTCGTTGTCGGTGCACGGACCTCGGGTTCCATGGCATCGATCGAGCTCGAGCGCGAAGCCGGACGCCTGGAGCCCTGGGGCGTCGAGTTCGAGTCCCAGCTGCTCGACGGCGACGTCGCCCGCCAGCTCGGCGAACTGCTGCTCGACG
This sequence comes from Acidimicrobiia bacterium, assembly GCA_029861725.1. Taxonomy (GTDB): domain Bacteria; phylum Actinomycetota; class Acidimicrobiia; order Acidimicrobiales; family SZUA-35; genus CADEDH01. Next base: position 1,815 of record JAOTYQ010000343.1, read on the forward strand.
CCGCCGAGGACCGAGAGGAACCCCTCGTGACCGGGGTTCAGCTCTCGGCTTCGATCACCGAGCTACGCCACCACCGGCGCTCCGCAACCGGGTCCGACGGCCCACCCGAACCTCCGGGCGCAGCCGCGACCGATGATGCCGTGGACGAGGGACCCCGCGACGACGGCGCCGATGAGATCCAGGTGCAGCTGCTCGGCGACGTCGAGGTGAGCGGCCCCGCCGAGCCGCTCACCTCGCAGCAGCTGTCGCTGCTGTGCTATCTCGCCTGTAACGGCAGCTCGAGCCGCGAGGCGATCATCGATGCCCTGTGGGACGGTCAGGTGATCTCCAAGAGCCGGTTCCCGAACCTCCTCGCCGAGACCCGGGCCCGCATCGGACGTCACCACTTCCCGGAGGCTCGGGACGGGCGATACGAGCTGTCCGGCGTCACCACCGACCTCGCTCGGTTCGAACGAGCGGTGCTGAGCGCCCAGCGGCAGGAGCCGGCCGAGGCGGCAGCCACGCTCCGCTCGGCACTCGAGCTGGTCCGTGGCGTGCCGCTGGAACCGCCCGCTCGTCGTTTCTGGTCGTGGGTCGGCGACCACACCCACGTCGCTGCTCGCATCGAGTCGATGGTGGCTGACACCGCGGTTCGCCTGGCCCGCCTCGAACAGGAGCGGGGACAGCTCGACGGCGCCCGTTGGGCCTGTGAGCAAGGCCTGCTGGCGTCGCCGACCGACGAGAACCTCGTGATCGTGCTCACCGAGGTATACGTCGCGCTTGGCAAGCCGGGACTGGCGCGGCGGTTGGTCGACAACTGGGAGGATCGGATCAGCAGCATGGACTGCGGCGAACCGTCGGACGAGCCGCGCAAGCGGCTAGCGGGCTGACCGGCGATCTAGTGACGCACTCCTAGTGTCCTGTCAGCCTGATCATGTCACTAATTCGCCGGCTCTCGACGCCCCTCGCGGCGTCCTCGTCGTTGCCTCACGCTCACGGGTGAGGCCGCCTCCTGCGTCCTTGCGAGGGACACCGATAGCTCGGCGAATTCATCAACGGATCAAGCTGACAGGAGATCTAGGCGGTGATCGGGACCGCGGTCACGACCACGTTGGCGTTGTAGGACCGCTGCTCGGGGTTGAACGTCCCACCGCAGGTGATCAGCTGCAGGACCGAGTCTCCGTCTTTGCGGAACAGCTCGCTGGCCGGCAGTTCGGTCTTGTCGTACTCGGTGTTGCCCGTGACCTCGTAGAGGAGCACGCCGCCGTCAGCCATCTCGACTTCCAGGGTGTCGCCCGGCAGCATGTCGGCCAGGTTGAAGAAGGCCCCCGGTACACCGCCGTAGTCGACGTGGGCCGCTAGCACCGACGCTCCTGGCTGGCCCGGTGACGAGCTGAACCGGTACCAGCCCACGGTGTCGGCGGCCGGCACGGCGAACTGGTTGTTGCTGTCGACGCCGACCGAGATGACCGGGGCCTCGAGGGCGATGCCGGCAACCCGGATTGACACCGGCTGGACCGCAGCGTCGGGGACGACGTCGTCGGCGAGTCGCCCCGACCGTATGGGGACGTCGAACGCTCGACCGGTCAGGACCGGCTCCGGGGAGGCCAACAGCTCGGATTGGATGACTTCGCCCGGATCGGCCTCGAGGGGAGGTGGTTGCCAGTCGGATGCGGACGCCACGGCACCGACCGTGGCGAGCGAGATGGCCAAAAGGATCGCGCCGTGCGCGACCTTTGGCGTCATGACAGGGAACGTTGCCGCCGGAAGGCGATCACGGCGCCGCTCAGCGCGAGGACCACCATCAACCCGTAGGTGATCTGCAGGCCCGTGTTCTCCTGCCCGACTCCGAGCAGGCCGCTGTCACCGGTCGGGACGGCGACCGGTGCGGACTGCAAGCCCGTGTAGCGCTGGATGACCAGCTCAGCCGAGCCGTCGGTCGGGGAGCCGACGGCCGAGAGCGACACGAGCTCGCCGTCGTCGACGGGGACGGTCGCCGTGACGAGCACGTCGCCGTCACCGCCGAGGATCTCCACCACGACCGGCCCCGCGTCGACCTCCATCGCCGCTTCGTCGCCGGGGGAGAGGCTTCCCACGATCTCAGCGTTGATGGCAGCGTCGACCTCCGAGGCCGCCATGACGTGCCGGACCATGACGCGACCCTGACCGGGGTCGACCGCGCTCAGCTCCTCGAGGAAGGGTGAGATGGCGACCTCGCCGTTGGCGTCGAGGTGGGCGACCACCGACGCAGCACCCGAGCCGACCGGCACCATCTCTGATAGCAACGGCCCGTCGCTGCGATCCTCGACGTTGGCCGGTGCAAGGTCGGTGGCCGGGTAGAGGGCGACCTCGTAATCGCCTGGCTCCATCGCGATCGGCCCGGCGATCGTGCCCGACTCGAAGCCAGTGGCGATCGCTTCTCCATTCACGTAGACATCGACCTCGGCCCCGGGGACGCCGTGAACGACCTGGATGCCTGCTTCGGACGCCGGGATCGGTCCGCTGGCGAGCGGAACCGGACTCGCCGCCTCCACCGCCGCGGCCTCGCTTGTGGTGGTGGCCTCGCTGGTGGTCGTGGCCTCCTCGGTCGATGCGGTGGTCGCCGCCGAGGTCGCGGTGGTCGCCTCGGTGGCCACCGACTCCTCGGTCTCGGTTGCCGCCCCGCTCGCCTGGTCCTCGGTGGCCTCGTCCTCGGCGTCGGTCGGTTCGTCGGCGACCGGCGTCGTCTCGCCGGTGCTCCCGGTGGCGACGTCGTCATCATTGCCCGAGGTGAGCAGGCCCCAGGCGATCAGGGCGAGGCCGACCACGAGGATTGCGCCGATCACCAGCCCAGCACGGTTCCGACGGCGCGGGAGGTAGGTCTCGTCGAGGTCGACGGTCTGCGCGGCTGCCGGCGCCGCGAACTCCCGTTCGCTCTCGGGGTCGACGATGAAATGCTCGCCGGTGTCGGCCGGTTCCTCGGCCGCTACCTCCTCGTCGACGGCGGCGCCCGCAGCCGCGAGAGGGAGCGCGTCGGCATCGGCGTCGAGCCCGGTCTCGACCCCGTCGCCCGCGTCGACCTCGTCGAGCTCGACCCCTGGATCGACATCGACCGTCTCGACCTCACTCACCATGAAGCCGTTGTCGATGACGTCGGCATCGTCGCCCATCATGCCCTCGGCGGTCACTGCGGCCGCCCCCATCAGGCCGACGGCTGCACCCGACGCCGTGCTCTGCGCGGTCTCGCTCGGGGTGTGACTCGAGACGGCGGAGCTAGCCCGCGACGCCAGTTCGCTGACCTCCGCAGTCGGGATGAACGCCGGGCCGTAGGTCTTGCGCTCTTCCCCGAGGCCTTCGGCGAGGATGCTGGCGAACTCCATCGCCGAGGGCGGACGGGCCTCCGGTGTGTCCGAGCTCGACCACATGATCAGGCGCCGGATCGATCGGGGAACGGTGTCGAGAGCTTCGCCGAGCGAGCTCTCGAGGATCTTGCCGAGCGAGTAGACGTCGGAGCGCTCGGTGGGCTCGGCCCCGTCGCGCACCTCGGGGGCGACCCAGTCCGCCCGATCGGCCGATGGCACACCGCCGAGGCCGAGGCCGACGCCGCTGATCGCCACGTCGTCCCCGACGACATAGATGTCGTCGGGGCTGAGCGCTCCATGGAAGAGGCCCCGCAGGTGAGCCTCGTGAGCCGCACGGGCAGCGGCTTCGGTGATCCCAGCACCATCGGTCCACACGAGATCGCCGCTGGCGGTGAGCGACGCGATCGTCGGAGCGTCGACCACGGGCGTGACCGCGAAGGGCTTCCCGTCGGCCGAGAAGTCGGCGTCGATGATCGGCACCATGCCGGGAAGGTCTCCGGACTGCCGTAGCCGACGCAGATGTGAGCGATCCCAGTGAGTCTCCGACCCGATCGTGACGTCGATCGCCTGATCGTCATCGCTCAACCTCAGACGGTCGAGACCGAACCAGTGCTCGTTAGCCGAGCTGCGCTCCGTCTCGCTCTGATCGTTCACAACTACCTCCGCCGGCACTCGCCATCCGCGATCGAGCAAGGTACCACGTTGGTCAGCTGCCCGCAGACGCCGAGTTCACTGTTCTGGATGAAGTGTCCCCAGTGATGAACTGTGCACAATTGGTGGCTCACGTTACCAAGCCTGGGGCTGCAGAGCGACCATTGTCGTCAAATGACCCAAGGGTGAATCCAAGGGTCCAATCGGGGACGGAAACACTGCTCTGGAGTGGGTTTACGACCTCTGATATACCACGCCGCGGCGAGTGCGTTCGAGGGGCTCGAACAGCCCGTTGGCGCGTAGGCAATACGCCATTTTCTGGGCGCTCGCGCGCGTCGTTCCCGCGGCCGCTGCGAGGTCGGCGGTGGTGAACGTCGGAGGCAGATCGAGCGGTACGAGCCCGGCGAGATCGGCCACCGTTTCGAACCGATGATGCGCTCGCACCGCCCGCAGCCGCCGGTCGACGGTCCGCCAGCCACCCCGCCGTCGTCGCAGGCTCGGGTCGGCCTCCTGGTACTTGTCGATCTCGGCGAGTACGACCTCGATCGCCAGGTTCGGGTGGTCGAGCACGGTCGGCATGCTCACGAGCTCGTCGAACAAGGCGTAGAGGTCGTGCCGCTTCGGCGATCGGCGGGCCTTGGCGCCCGCTTTGTGGAGGTAGGTCTCCACGGCGATCGGATGCACGATCACCATCCGGTGGCCGGCAAGCAGGTGATCCAGCTTTCGGCCCATCGCCGCGAACGAGCTCGTCTGGATCTCGATGAGGGTGTCGCCGCGGCGGATGTCGATGACGAAGCCGTCGAGCTCGACTTCGAGCTCATCGCCGGGCCTG
>JAOTYQ010000344.1 GCA_029861725.1 Acidimicrobiia bacterium
CCACATGAAGATCATGAAGCAACGGGCAGCGATCAACGACGCCAACGCCAGCCGAGCCCGGGCGGCGGAGACCCGACTCCGGCACTTCGAGGAGGCCGGGCCCCCGCCGGATCGCGTGACCGAGCAACGGGTGTCGATGCGGCTGGCGGGACGCCGATCAGGCAAGCGAGTGCTCATGATCGAGCAGCTCGAGCTCGATGACCTCACGTTCCCGTTCGATCTCGAGCTCTGGTACGGCGACCGCCTCGCCGTCGTCGGGCTCAACGGGACCGGTAAGAGCCACTTCCTCCGGCTGCTAGCCGGCGACGACGTCGCCCACGACGGCTCCTGGCGCCTCGGAGCCCGAGTCCAGCCCGGGCTCTTCTCGCAGCTCCACACCCACCCCGAGTGGCGGGGCCGGCGCCTGCTCGAGCTGCTCGCTGAACAAGAGCTCGCTCGGGGTCCGGCGATGTCGCGGTTGCGACGCTACGAGCTGACCGACGCCGCCGACCAGGCATGGGAGACCCTGTCGGGCGGGCAGCAGGCCCGCTTCCAGATCCTCCTGCTCGAGATCAGCGGGGCCAACCTGCTCCTGCTCGACGAGCCGACCGACAACCTCGATGTTGCCTCGGCCGAGGCCCTCGAACAGGCGCTGGTCACGTTCGAGGGCACGGTGCTCGCCGTCTCCCACGACCGATGGTTCCTGCGGTCGTTCGACCGGTTCCTGCTGTTCGCCAACGACGGTGAGGTCACCGTCGTCGACGATCGCGATCAGGCTCTGTTCGTCGACGCCGGGTGATCCGAGGTCAGGATCGAAGCGCGGCTGGTACTCCCGAGCCCTCGTCGGCGACCGGAAGCGGCTGCCCGAAGAACCCGTCGACCCGCTCGACGGTCAGGGCCTTGGCACGCCGCTTCATACTCGGTCTGACCAGGAGCGCTCGCCGGCGGTTACCGACGAGGCCTACCGGCCCTTGAATTGGGCGGTGCGCTTCTCCATGAACGCCTGTCGGCCCTCGACGTAGTCCTCGCTGCGGAAACAGTTCTCCACCAGCTCCTCGACCCGAGCGAGGTCTCGCCGGTCAGGGTCCTTGACCGCTTCCTGGACCGCCGCCTTGGCCGCCTTGACCGTGAGGGGGGCGTTGGCTGCGATCTGGGCCGCCAGCTCGGCCACGGCGGCGTCGAGCTCGCCGCCGGGAACGACCCGGTTCACCAGCCCCATCGCTGCCGCCTCGTCGGCGCTGAATCGGCGGGCGGACATCATGATCTCGTTGACCATCGCTGGACCGACGAGCGAGACGAGCTTCTTGATCCCGGCGAACCCATAACCGAGTCCGAGGCGAGCGGCCGGGATCGCGAACTGGCCGTCGGCAGCGGTGATCCGGATGTCGGCCGAGAGCGCTGTGGCCAAGCCACCTCCCATGCAGAAGCCCCTGATCTTGGCGATCAACGGCTTGTCGAGCTCGGCGAACGCGCGGCCGGCGGCGGCGGCGACGGCGTCGAAGTGCTCACGGCCTGCCGGGGTCGATCGGTGAGTCTCGAACTCGGAGATGTCGGCCCCCGACACGAACGCCTTGTCGCCGGCGCCCTGCATGACCACGACGCGGACCGAGTCGTCGGCCTGGAACGCTCCGAGGATGTCGACGATCGCCTCGTTCATCTCGAGCTTCATGGCGTTGCGCCGCTCGGGGTTGTTGAACGTCATCCAGCCGATGCCGTCGACCACCTCGGCCAGCATGTACGGCGTGCGCAGCTCGAGCTCGACGGTCGTCGTGGGGTTGGTCATGGGGTCATCGTCGTCGATGGTGGCAACCGAGGCAAAGAGCGGACCGGTCGTCGGGGCCCTGACCCCGAGGTCAGCCGAGCTTGGTGATCGTGTCGCCCGGTTTCAACGAGCCGCCCTCCACGACGATGGCGTTGATCCCGCGGTAGCGCCGCTCGGGGTCGGAGTTCGCCCACTTCGCCGCATCGAGACCGAACCGCTTGGCGAACTTCGCGCACCCGGTGTGGGGCTTGGCCGAGACCTCGATCACCGCCGTCCCGATGGCGAGCCGAGTTCCCGTCGGAAGGTTGGCGACCGAGAGGTCGAGGTCGACGAAGAGCTGATCGCCGGCGAGTGGCCATCGCTCCCGATCGCCGTCGGCGACCAGATCGATGGCTCGGCTGTTCATCACGTTGAGCTGAGCCTCGGGGTCGGCGTTGCCGTCGGCAGCACGGGGATTGCCTCGCTCGACGTAGTTGTCGCCGGCGAGGCCCTCGCCGACGACGAGCTCGCCCGAGTCCAGCACGTCGCGCTGGTCGACGCCGGGCCGAGCGACGAGTAGCTCCAGCGTGCCGTTGTCGGCGGGTGAGTCGACGACGGCGTCCTGACCGGCGACGAGTTGATCCATGGTGAGGTGAGCCATGCTCCATTCTCGCCGCCGACCGCGGCGAGGAACAGTCGAGAACCGCACCGCCCGGCCGGCCGAAGAACAGGCGAGAACCCGCCCCGTCAGGCGGGGGAATCGCCGGTCGGGGGCTCTAAGCTAGAGGGTCGGCTTTTTCCGCCGTCACCCCGAGTGCGCCACCAAAGGTTTGCCGTGAAGACGTATTCACCGAAAGCAGCAGATGTCGAGCGCAAGTGGTACATCGTCGACGCTGAGGGGCTGACCCTCGGCCGCATGGCCACCGAGGTCGCTCGGGTCCTCCGAGGCAAGCACAAGCCGACGTTCGCCCCCCACATCGACATGGGCGATCACGTCATCGTGGTCAACGCCGACAAGGTGGTGCTCAGCTCCGACAAGGCGAGCAAGAAGCTCGTTCATAGCCACTCCGGGTACCCCGGCGGCCTCACGACCCGCACCTACGGCGAGTCCCTCGCCCGCCAGCCGGCCGACACCGTCCGGCGGTCGATCACCGGCATGCTGCCGAAGAACAGGATCGGCCGGGCGATGGGCCGCAAGCTCAAGGTCTACGCCGGCCCCACCCATCCCCACGCTGCCCAGCAGCCGGCTCCGCTCGAGATCGCCGGCGCCCGCCGAGAAAGCTGACTCCTCCGATGTCCAACGCCATCCAGACCACCGGCCGTCGTAAGCAGGCCATCGCTCGGGTGCGAGTCAGTCCCGGTTCGGGCAAGATCACGGCCAACGGCCGGGAGTTCGAGGATTACTTCCCGTCGGCCGTACATCGCACGCTGATCACCGAGCCGCTCCGGCTCACCGACCGGGAGCAGGACTACGACATCTCCGTCACCCTCAGCGGTGGCGGTCTGTCTGGTCAGGCTGGTGCGTTCCGCCTCGGCATCAGCCGAGCGGTTGTCGAGCTCGACTCCGAAGCCCGCCCGACCGTCAAGGGGGCGGGCCTGCTCACCCGCGATCCTCGGAAGAAGGAATCCAAGAAGTACGGCCTGAAGAAGGCACGCAAGGCGCCGCAGTACAGCAAGCGCTAAGTGCGGCGACCTGATCGCGCCATGGCCCCACGGTTCGGGACCGACGGTGTCCGCGGGGTCGCCAACGAGGAGCTGACCGCCGAGGTCGCCCTCGCCCTCGGCCGGGTCGCCGTCGAGGTCCTCTGCCCGTCACGCTTCATCATCGGGCGGGACACCCGCCGGTCCGGTCCGATGCTCGAGGCTGCTCTCGTGGCCGGCGTTTGCTCGGCTGGAGCCGACGCCGAGCTGCTCGGCGTCGTCCCGACGCCGGCGGTGGCCTGGGCCTCCGCCGACCGGGGTGCGGCGGGGGCGATGATCTCGGCGTCCCACAACCCCTTCGCCGACAACGGCATCAAGCTGTTCGGCCCGGGCGGTTTGAAGCTCGCCGACAGCGTGGAGAGCCAGATCGAGAACGCGCTCGCCCGTGACCTGGGCTCGACCGCGGTCACAGGGCCCACCCACGACGCGATCGGCACCGTCCTGACCGGTTCCGGCGTCGACGGCTCAGAGGTCGAGGGTTGGCTGAGCGCCGTTTCGTCGTCGATCGCCCCCCGCCGCCTCGATGGGCTGTCGCTCGTTGTCGACTGCGCCAACGGCGCCGCCACCGGTCACGCAGCTCGGGTGTACTCCGGGCTCGGGGCGATCGTCCGTGTCATCGGCGACGAGCCCGACGGCGTCAACATCAACGATGGCGTCGGTTCCACCTCGCCCGCCGCTCTTGCGGCCGCCGTGCTCGAGGCGGGGGCCGATCTCGGCCTCGCGTTCGACGGCGACGCCGACCGGCTCATCGCGATCGACGAGACCGGCGCGGTCGTCGATGGAGATCGAGTCCTCGCCATCCTGGCGACCGACTGGTCGGCCCAGGGTCGACTGGCGGGCGACACGGTGGTCGTGACCGTGATGACGAACCTCGGGTTCCATTTGGCCATGCAGCGAGCCGGCATCCAGGTCGTGTCGACCGCGGTCGGTGACCGCTACGTGCTCGAGGCGCTCGACGAACGGCAGCTGTCCCTCGGTGGCGAGCAATCGGGCCATGTGATCTGCAGGGATCTGGCGACGACCGGTGATGGCCTGCTCACCGGCGTCCAACTGGCCGATGCTCTCGTCCGATCGGGCGAGCCGCTGTCGAAGCTGGCGACCGAGATCATGACCAGCGTCCCCCAGGTCCTCCGCAACGTGCGGCTGCCCCGTCGCGACGAGACGCTCGCCGAGCGGCTCCGGGGAGATATCGAGCGAGTCGAGGAGATGCTGGGAGCCGACGGGCGGGTCCTGGTACGGGCGTCGGGTACCGAGCCACTCCTGAGAATTATGGTGGAGCACGTCGACCCCGAGGTCGCCGATCGCACCTGTGAGCAGCTCGTATCGGTCGCCGAGAGGCTGGTCGGCTCGGGTTGAGACGACTGCGGGCATCGGAACAAACGCTCCGGGGCCGCCACCCGGGAAAGGAAGCCGTCAGTTCATGTGTGGAATCATCGCCATCGTTCGTCGCCGATCGAGCCGGCCGACCCCAGACGTTGATGAGCTGCGAGGTCGCCTCGCCGCCGCGCTCGAGTTGTTGCCCGAACCTGGCGACGTCGATCTGGCCCAGCGGCTCTCCTCGATCGCCGTCGACCTCGCCGCGCTCGACCGGGAGCTGAGGGGCGAGGCCGGGCTGCGGGCGCTCCTGAACGACCGGGTCCTGCCGAGCGCCGTGGCGGCCGGGGCCAAGGAGATCACCGCCGCGGTCGAAGGGATCGAAGCCCACCTCGAGCGCGACGGCGACCGGCTCGCGGCGCTCGAAGCGATCAATGCCGGAATCGTCGACATCAAGGACGCCGTCTGGTCGCTGGAACGCGACCGGCTCCGGGCCGCCGAGGAGGTCACCCAACTGGCCGGTACCGATCTCACCCCGGCGGCGGTCGCGTCGTTCTTCAGCATCCAGCAGGCGCTCAGCAACCTCGATCGGCTCGAGGTCCGAGGGCGGGACTCGGCCGGTATCCACATCCTCGTTCGGAACCACGGCGTCGATCTCACGTCACCGATAGCAACCCGGCTGCTCGCCGCCAGGACCGACGACCCGCTCTTCACCCACGGCTCGGTGAGGACACCGGACGGCCATCTGGGCTTCGTCTACAAAGCGGCGGCCGAGATCGGCGAGCTCGGCGACAACACGGCGGCCATGCGGGCGGCGATCTCGGCCGACGAGCTGCTGCAGCTGGCACTTCGGGGCGACGATGCAGAGGCGACGGTGCTCGGCCACACCCGGTGGGCCTCGGTCGGGATCATCAGCGAGCCAAACGCCCACCCTGTCAACAGCGACGAGCTCGCGGGCGGCGGTGGACCCTACGTCACCGGTGTGCTGAACGGCGACGTCGACAACTTCGCCGACCTGATCGCCGCCGAGCGGCTCGCGATCGCCGGCGAGATCACCACCGACGCCAAGGTCATCCCGACACTCGTCAGCCGGGGGCTCGCAGAGGGCCACGCTCTCGACGAAGCGGTGCGCAGCTCGGTGGCCCAGTTCGAGGGCTCCGTCGCCATCGGCATCAGCACTTCCGGGGCACCCGAAGACCTGCACCTCGCCCTCCGGGGCAGCGGTCAGGGCGTGTATGTCGGCTTGGCTGAGGACGCATTCATCGTTGCCTCGGAACCCTACGGTGTCGTCGAGGACTCCGACCTCTACGTCCGCATGGACGGCGAGACTCCCGCCGACCCCGAGAACCCGACCGCCAGCCAGGGCCAGATCCTCCGCCTCAGCGGTGCTCTGGCCGGCGATCGGGCCGGGGTCACCCGCTTCGCATACGACGGCTCGCCGCTCCCGATCGACGACGACGAGTGGAAGCAACCGACCGTCACCACTCGCGACATCGATCGCGGCGACGCTCCCCACTTCCTGCTGAAGGAGATCAGCGAGTCGCCGATCTCGTTCCGCAAGACCCTCCGCGGTCGCCTCGTCGAGGAGGACGGCCGGTTGCGGGTCAAGCTGCCGGCCGAGACGGTCAGTCCCGAGGTGGCTGGTCGCATGGCCGACTTCCGCCGTATCGAGGTGATCGGCCAGGGCACGGCGGCCGTCGCCGGACAGGCGGTCGCCGCCGCCATCGGCGACGCCCTGCACGGCTCTGGCCTGGTCGTCGGCTCGATCACCGCCACCGAGCTCTCGGGGTTCCACCTGCGCGACGACATGTCCGACACCTTGATCGTCGCGATCAGCCAGTCGGGCACCACGACCGACACCAACCGCACCGTCG
>JAOTYQ010000345.1 GCA_029861725.1 Acidimicrobiia bacterium
GTGGGCTACAGGGCACCGCCGCTGGAGGTCGTCGTAGATCGGATAGGGGTCGGCGACGAACTCAGCGTCGAAATGGTCGAAGTCGGTGGCCCAGTCGGCGACCGGCTCGCGGGGTGTTCCTTCTGCCATCGTCGGTGGCTCCTTCGCTCTCCGAACGACAGTAGTCAGCAGGTGGCGCGACCCAGTAGTCGACGATCGCCGCGGAGGGCGCTCGCTCAGCGGACGTAGCCGTCGCGGGTCTGGGGGAGCTTCTGGCCGAGGATGCGGGAGGCGACGACGGTGCGAAGGATCTGGGCGGTGCCGCCGCCGATGGTGAACATTCGCACGTCGCGATACATCCGCTCGAGCGGGTTCCGGCGGCTGTAGCCGGCGGCGCCGAAGGTCTGCAGCGCATTGGACACGACCTCGATGGACGCTTCGGCGGTGAAGATCTTCGCCTGGGCCGCCAGCGCCGGGTCGGGGAACGGAGAGGCCACGCCATCAGGCCCCGTACCCCGCGAGCACGCGGCTCGGTAGGTGAGACTCCGGGCCGCTTCGAGCTTGGTGCTCATGTCGGCCAGCATCCACTGGAGGCCCTGGAACTCGGCGATCGGTCGCCCGAACTGCTCCCGTTTCTTCGAGAACTCCAGGGCGAGCTCGTAGGCCCCGGTAGCGAGCCCTAGGGCGACGGTTCCGGCCCCCACCCGTTGCGAGTTGTAGGCGTTCATGAGGTCGGCGAAGCCCCGCCGCCAACCGGACGGCGGCATGACCACCATGTCGGGACCGACCTCCATGTCGTCGAACAGCACCTCCATCTCCGGGATGCCCCGGAGCCCCATCGTCGGCTCGCGCCGGCCGTAGGAGAGACCGGGTGTCTCGTCGCGGATGGCGAGGAACCCGCCGATCCCGAGCTCGGAGCCGTCCTGGTCGAACACCCGGGCGAAGATGAGGTGGAGCTTCGACACCCCTCCACCGGTGATCCAGTGCTTCTTGCCGTTGACGACGTAGCGATCACCCCGCCGGTCGGCCCTGGTCGTCATCATCGACGCCGATGAGCCGGCGTCGGGCTCGGTGATGCAGATCGCCGGCTTGTCGCCCGACAGGACGTAGTCGGAGGCAAGGCGGCGCTGCTCGTCGGTGCCGTAGGCCAGCACCGCCGAGATCGCTCCCATGTTGGCCTCGACCGCGATCCGGCCGGTGACGCCACAGACCTTCGCCATCTGCTCAACGACCAGCACGGCGTCGAGGAAGCTGTGACCGGGGCCCCCGAGCTCGGCCGGCACGGTCATCCCGGTGAAACCGGCTTCGTTGAGGGCGGCCACGTTGTCCCACGGATACTCCTCGGTTGCGTCGACCTCGGCCGCCCGAGGGGCGATGACGTCTTCGGCCAGGGCCCGGGCCCTGGCCTGCAAGTCGAGCTGGGCCGGGGTGAGGGCCCAGGGGTTGGTGCCCGATACGGCGTCGCTCATCGTGTCTTCCCACTCGGTCGTCTGGTGGTCATGAGCCGGTGATCTCCATCGCTCGTCGGGCGGCGTCGTCGGATTCTCCAGGGCGGCCGGCGGCGGCCAGAGCGGCCGCGTAACGATGCCAGGTGGGGGCCGATCGCGGCCACCGGCGGGCGCGGGCCCGGAGCAGGGCGAGCGCCTGGTCGAGATCCCTGGCCCGTTCGACGAGATCGATCAACAGCAGATCGAACAGGTCGCGCTGGGCGTGGCTCCCACCGATCGGCCCCAGATCGCCGCGAACGGCGGCAAGCCGTTCGGCTGCGGCGACGGGATCGCCCGCCGCATCGAGCTCCAGAGCGTGGCAGAGCTCGATCGCCACGTCGAGGCCGACGGTTGCCGGTCCGGTCGCATCGTCGGAGGACACCGCAGCGCGATGAGCCTGCAACGAGGTCGTGAACGCGGTCAGTTCCTCGGTTCGCCCGGTGCGGAGGAGCGTCAGTGCGCAGTGGACGTCGGTGAAGGTCAGCACGTGGTCACCGATCCGGTCGGCGGCGTAGTCGCCCAGCTCGTCCCACCGGTGCCCGACGTCGACGCCGGCGAGTTCCAGCCGGGTCAACAGCGACGAGAGGTTCTGCAGGTCGAGGAAGAACTCGGTGCTCGCCGGGCGCAGCCGCTCGTCATAGAGGGTCAGCACTCGGTCGTAGTCTCCCCGGCTCCAGGCGAACAGCCCGGCGTGCCACCACATGTGGCCTACGAACGGGTTCTTCGTCGCCCACTGGTCGGGCTCGACGTCGAACAACGCATCGCCGCCGGCCAGGTCGCCCTGCATCTCGAGCGCGTGGGCCACGGCGTGGACCGACCAGAGGTCCTCGGCGTTGGCGGCGACGGCCCGCCGGCCGATCTCCTCGGCGTGCTCGAACCGGCCGGTCTCGTTGAGGGCGAAGGCGTACATCCCGAGCACGTGGTCGTAGCCGGCCGTGGTCTCGTCCCAGGCATCCAGCACGGACTCGACGGTCGCGAGCAGCACGTTGGCCCGACCGGTCCAGAAGGTCGTGTAGTGGTGCATTTTCAACGCCAGCAGGTCGAGCGGGTCCTGCGCCAGCAGACGATCCCAAGTAGAGGCGGCGGTCCGGACATCGCCGGCCGCCCACTGACCGAGGGCCCGCAGGTGGAGTCGCTCGCGCTCGACTGCGTGATCGCTCTCGCCGAGGGCGGCCTGCGCGAGCGCCGCCACCTTGGGCTGCACGGCCACCGTCTCGAGCATCAGCATCATGTAGCCGCGAACGACGGTGGCGAGCACGGAGCCCGGATGGTCGCCGAGGACCTGCTTCACGGCCGCGCCGGCGGACAGCTCGTAGTCGAGGAACAGCTCGAGCGCGTCGTCGACAGCATCGATCTCGGTCTGGTCGGCCGCGCTCGTCGCCACCCCTCGCCGGTCCTGGTTCGTCACACACTGCTCCTCGGGTGCCTCGCACGATTGGCTCAAGCCATCATGGCTCGCCGAGTCGTGCCGAGCACGCGCTCCTGGGCGAAGACGGGCTCACCGTTGCCCAGGCTGCGACCCGGCTGGGCTACGGCTCGAAGGCCGCGCTCAGCCGCGCGTTCAAGCGGGTGACCGGCCAGGCCCCGGGGGCTGTGCGCCGAGGCTCGCCTCACTGGAGGTCGGCGGTTCATGCTGACGGTGGCGTGACCTCGGGTTCGAGGCGACAGACTGGTCGCCTCGCCCGGACCAGAGGAGGGTCAGCCGTGTCGACCGTCGATCTCGAAGCGTTGCGCACCATCGAGCGGCGGGTGCTGTGGCTGGCCACCCGGATCGTCGATGCCGCCAACCGGCGAGCCAAGACCCAGATCAAGGTCGGGGGCCACCAGGCATCCAGCGCCTCGATGGTCTCGATCATGACCGCACTGTGGTTCGCTCACATCACCGGCGAGGACAAGGTCGCCGTCAAACCCCATGCCTCGCCGGTGTACCACGCAATCAAGTACCTGACCGGCGAACTGGACCGGTCCTACCTCACGACATTGCGCCAGCGGGGCGGGCTCCAGGCCTACCCATCGCGGACCAAGGATCCCGACGTCTCGGACTTCTCCACCGGGTCGGTCGGTCTGGGCGCCGTCGCCCCGTTGTTCTCGGCGCTGACCCGCCGCTATCTCGATCACCACGTCGGCGAGTCCTCACCGGCTCGCTTCATCGCCCTCGTCGGCGACGCCGAGCTCGACGAGGGCAACATCTGGGAGGCGATCGCCGACCCGACGACGAAGGGTCTCGGCAACTTCACGATGGTGGTCGACCTCAACCGCCAGAGCCTCGACCGGGTCATCCCCGACATCGCCGCGATTCGGCTGAAGCGGTTCTTCGCCGACGCCGGCTGGCACGTGGCGGAAGCCAAATACGGATCACGCCTGACCGCCGCTTTCGCCCTGCCCGACGGTGATGCTCTCGAGGCCCACATCGACTCCATGGCCAACGAGGCGTACCAGCAGCTGTTCGGTCTCGAGGACTCCGCGCTCCGGGCGGCCTTCCTCCACGGCGCCGACCCGGCCGTCGTTCGGTTCACCGCCGAGTACGACGACCGAGCGCTCAAGTCCCTCGTGACCGATCTCGGAGGTCACGACCTCGGGCTCCTACTCAGGACCTACCGGAGCTGCGACGCCGAGCGGGATCGGCCGTCGGTCGTGTTCGCCTACACGATCAAGGGCTGGGGGCTCCCCCTCGCCGGCGACGCCCTCAACCACGCCGCGATGTTGACGCCGGAGCAGCTCGAGGGCTTTCGCGCGTCGTGCGGGCTCGAACCCTCGACCGAATGGGACCGGTTCGACCCCGAGTCGACCGCCGGGCGCATCTGCGCCTCGGTCGGCGGCGAGATCAACAATCCGTTGCCGGTTCCGCGCCCGCTGCTACCCGTGCCCGACTCGGCTCGGGGCACGACCACGACGGGCACCGTCTCGACCCAGGAAGCCTTCGGTCGGGCGCTGGCCAGCTTGGCCGACGTCGACGGTGTTGGCGACCGCATCGTCACCACGGCCCCCGACGTGTCGATCTCGACCAACCTCGGCGGGTGGATCAACAAGGTCGGTGTGTACTCCCACACCGAGCGAGACGATCACGGCGGGGCCGACCGGTTGCTGAAGTGGGCCCCGTCTCCCCAGGGTCAGCACATCGAGCTCGGCATCAGCGAGATGAACCTCTTCATGCTGCTGGGTCAGCTCGGTCTCGGCCACGACCATCACGACGAACACCTGCTGCCGATCGGAACGGTCTACGACCCGTTCGTGCTCCGGGGCCTCGACGCCCTGATCTACGGGCTCTACAACGACGCAAAGTTCATCGTCGTCGGCACCCCGTCGGGCGTGACGCTCGCGCCGGAGGGCGGGGCTCACCAGTCGACGATCACCGCCTCGGTGGGGGCGGAACTACCGGGGCTGCATTACGCCGAGCCGGCCTATGCCACCGAGGTCGACTGGCTCCTGTGCGATGCGCTGGCCGAACTCGGTCGCCCCGGGGGCGCCAGCACCTACCTGCGGCTCTCGACCCGGCCGATCGACCAGGCACCCTTCGCCGCAGCCCTCGCCCGCTACGGCGAGGCGGGTTTGCGGTCGCAGGTCCTCGCCGGCGGCTACCGGCTCCTCGACACCAACGGCGACGAGGACCGGCCGGGCCGGCCGGCAGTGACGATCATCACCTCGGGGGCCATGGCGCCGGACGCCCTCGCGGCGGCGACCGAGCTCGATCAGGAAGGAGTGGACGCGACGGTCGTGCACCTCACGAGCCCCGACCGGGCCTACCGCTCCTGGCGGGCCGGCTACGCTGCGGCCGCTACCACCGGCACCGTGATCCGCAGGCCGAGCCACCTCCACCGGCTCATCCCGGCGAGCGAGCGTCGACGCCCCGTCATCAGCGTCCACGATGCGGCCAGCCACAGCCTGGCCTGGATCGGCTCGGCCCTTGGCACGCAGCAGTACACGCTCGGCGTCGACCGGTTCGGGGAGTCGGGCACGATCGCCGAGCTCCACGAGGCGACCGGCATCTCCGCCGGCAACATCGTGAACGCGGCCCTGGTGGCGGTGAGCGAGCTCGACCCGATCGATGACGACGCGGCCGAGCCCGGAGCGTAGGGCTCCGCTAGTCGAGCGCGGTGCGAACGGGGAACCTGACCGGCAGGTGCCTCGGACCACGCACCTGACCCCCAGCCCACGTGACCGCCTCGGGGTCTTCGAGCTCGAACTCGGGGATCCTGGCCAGGAACTCCTCGATGGCGACCTGCATCTCCATCCGGGCCAGGTTCGAGCCGAGGCATCGGTGGATGCCGACCCCGAAGGCGACGTGCCGGTTGACCGCCCGGTCGATGATGACCTCTTCGGCGTCGTCGAACACCTCGGGATCGCGGTTGGCGGCCGGGAACGACAACAAGACCCGCTCGCCCTTCGTGACCGGGCAGCCCGCGATCTCGGTGTCGTTCCGGGCGAGTCGGGCCATGGTCACGGGGGAGTACGCACGCAGGAACTCCTCGATCGCGAGCGGCAACAGCTCGGGCTCGTCGACCAGCCGCTGCCGGTCCTCGGGGTGGGCGGCCAGGTGCCAGAGCGCGGAGCCGATCGAGCTCCATGTCGTGTCGATGCCGGCGATCAGCATGAGGCCGAGGTTGGCCCGCACGACGTGCATCGGGACGGGCTCGCCGTCGAGCTCGGCCCGGAGCAGGAAGGAGATCAGGTTGTCGTCGGGGTCGACCTTGCGCCGCTCGATCTCCGAGTCGAAGAAGTCCTGGATGATCACCCGATACTTCTCGCGCACTTCGGGATCCTGGAGACCGAACTCGAGCACGCCCTGCACCCACTCGGTGAACTGGTCGGACATGTCGGGGTCGATGCCGAGGATGTCGGCGATGACGCGCGGCGGGATCTGGCGGGCATAGTCAGCCGCGGCGTCGGCCCGGCCGTCTTCGATGAAGCCGGTGATCAGCCGGCGGCTCAGCTCCCGGGTGGACTCGCGATACTTCTCCACCGCCTTCGGACCGAAGAACGGGAGCATCAGCCGGCGCTCAGGGGTGTGCTCCGGTGGGTCGGACGCGATGATCGAGCGCAAGCGGTTGCCCTCGTCGTCGTAGTTGGCGGGGATCGGGGCAACGCTGATCTCGAACGAGGTGAAGTTGTCGACGTCATGGGCGACC
>JAOTYQ010000346.1 GCA_029861725.1 Acidimicrobiia bacterium
CCACCGTGTTGCTCGAGGGCCGCCAGCAACGGGCAACGATCACGGTCGACGAGCGAATCGGGACCTGGAACGGGACTGAGGTCGTCAGTCCCTCGGCCGGCGACTGACGCGCACGGGCCAGGTCGCGGGCGAAGACGATCCTGCTCGTGGCGGCGCGAGCCGAGCTGCTCGCCTGGTTGTGCCGCCGGCGGCTCTGCGAGACTGCGGCCATGACGAACACCGCATCCGAGACCGAACGACGCACCGTGGACGGTCTGCACGTCAGGCGGCTGGCCGCCGCGCTGGGGGCGGAGATCACCGGGATCGAGCTCGCCGACGCCGGAGCCGACGTTGCCCGGACGATCGAGGACCTCCTCGTGCGGCACAAGGTGCTGTTCTTCCCCGGTCAGAACCTCTCCCTCGACGACCACGTGGCCCTGGCCCGGCATTTCGGCCCGCTGGAAGCCCATCCGAACCTGAAGAACCCGAACCTCGAGCACCCCGAGATCTTCGAGCTGGTCGCCTCGGCCGGCGGTATTGCCGACGAGTGGCACACCGACCTCACCTTCATGGCATCGCCGTCGGTGATGTCGGTCCTCAACATGGTCACCTGCCCCGAGGTCGGAGGCGACACGATGTGGACGAACCTGTGTCTGGCCTACGAGGCGCTCTCGCCGCCGATCCAGGAGCTATGCGACGGGTTGACCGCGCTACATGACGCCCACCCCCACGGCCGATCCGACTCGATGGCCGTCCATCCGGTTGTGCGGGTGCACCCGGTGACCGGGGAGCGGGTGCTGTATGTCAACGAGCACTTCACCCGCCGGATCGTCGAGCTCGGGCACGACGAGAGCGAGGCGCTGCTCACGTTGCTCACCGGGTGGGTGAAGCAGCCCCGGTTCACCGTTCGCTACCACTGGACTGAGGGCACGATCGCGATGTGGGACAACCGGTGCACTCAGCACTCGGTCCTCAACGACTTCGAGGGCGAGCGCGTGATCCAGCGCGCCACCGTCATGGGTGATCGTCCGGAGGGCGTCGGTGCGCCCCGCTGGCATCCGTGGGTCTCGTCCCGAGGCGGTGCCCTGACCCGCCACGACCGCCAGCTCCGCTCGTTCCTGGCCTCCGGCGGCGCCCCTGACCTGACCGGTTGACGGTCTTTGTCGGCTGCCGCCGCCGGCCACTAAAACAGCCGGATGAGCTTGACCAAATTACTGGTGGCCAACCGCGGCGAGATCGCGATCCGGATCATGAGGGCGGCCCGCGACTTGGGGATCGCCACCGTGGCCGTGGCCGGCGACGACGACCTGGGCTCGCTCCACACGAGGATTGCCGACGAGTCGATCATCCTGCCGGGTCGAGGCCCAGTGGCGTATCTCGACATCGACGTGATCGTCGGCGCCGCGGTCGACGGGGGGTGCGACGGGCTGCACCCCGGCTACGGCTTCCTCGCCGAGCACGCCGTATTGGCCGATCGCTGCGAGCGGGCCGGCGTGACCTTCGTCGGACCGACCAGCGCCCAGCTGGCTCGGTTCGGCGACAAGCTCGCAGCCCGGGCCCTGGCCGAGGAGGTCGGGGTCCCTCTCCTGCCGGGCACGACCGGCGAAACGAGCATCGAAGAAGCCGAGCGGTTCCTGGCCGACAACGGGCCCATGATGATCAAGGCGGTGGCCGGAGGCGGCGGCCGGGGCATGCGATCCGTCCGCCCCGGCGACGACATCGTCTCGGCCTACGAGCGCAGCCGGAGCGAGGCTGGGGCGGCGTTCGGCAACTCGGCTGTCTACGTCGAGGCGCTTATCGAACGGGCCCGCCACATCGAGGTCCAGATCGTCGGCGACGGGTCCTCGGTCGCCCACATCGGGGAGCGGGAGTGCACGCTCCAGCGCCAGAACCAGAAGCTCGTCGAGGTCGCGCCGAGCCCGACCCTCGGCGTCGAGGCTCGGGAGGCGCTAACCGCCGCTGCGGTGCGGATGGCGGCGAAGGTGGGCTACCGGTCGCTCGGTACGTGGGAGTTCCTCGTGGACGGCGACGATGACACCAGCATCGCGTTCATGGAGACCAACGCTCGGCTCCAGGTCGAGCACACCGTCACCGAACAGGTCACGGGACTCGACCTCGTCCAGAGCCAGCTGCGGTTGGCCGGGGGAGCCACCCTCGCCGACCTGGGTCTCACTCAGGACCGGATCCCCGAGCCCCGGGGTCACGCCGTGCAGGTGCGAGTCAACACCGAGACGATGACCCCCGAAGGGGTGGCCCGGCCCAGTGGCGGCACGCTCGTGGCGTTCGAAGCTCCGACTGGTCCCGGCATTCGCACCGACACCTACGGCTACGTCGGCTACACCACCAATCCCAGCTTCGACTCGCTGCTCGCCAAGGTCATCGGCCACGCGACCAGTGCCGACTATGGCGATGCCCTGCAGCGGACCCGGCGTGCCCTCGGCGAGTTCCGGGTCGAGGGAGTCGCGACCAACATCGGGTTCCTGCAGGCGCTCCTCGACCGAGCCGAGGTCGCCGCCAACGACGTCACCACGTCGTTCGTCACCGATCACGCGCCGGAACTGGTCCAATCAGCCGTGGCATTCGAGCAGCGGTACTTCGCCGCCTCGCCGGCCGGTGACGAGCGGCCGGCATTCGCCGGAGCCCGGGTCGACCCCGACGATCCGCTCGCCGTGCTCAGCCATGGGGCGATCGACGGACCGGCGGCCGCCGATGTCGGGCCGCCGCCGCCACCGGCTCCGGTGGTCCCGGTCTCGTCGGCTTTGGTTGGACGCGGCCACAGCCCGGGCGTAGAGGGCAGCGTCGCCGTCGAGGCTCCGCTCCAGGGAACGGTCGTGGCGATCAGCGTCAAAGAGGGAGATCCCGTGGCCGAGGGGCAGCAGGTGCTGGTGATGGAAGCGATGAAGATGGAACACGAGATCCGGGCCCTGGCCGACGGCATCGTCCGCCAGCTCGCCGTCTCGGTCGGTGACACCGTGTTCGAGGGCCATCCGCTCCTGTTCGTCGAGCACGCCGACGTCGACATCGAGGCTGAGCGAGCCACGGTTGGGATCGATCTCGATCTGATACGCCCCGATCTGCAGGAGATGTACGACCGGCGGGCATACGGCCTCGACGAGAACCGGCCAGAGGCGGTCGCCAAGCGCCACGGCCGGGGTCACCGGACCGCCAGGGAGAACGTGGCCCAGCTCGTCGATGATGGAACGTTCGTCGAGTATGGCCGGCTCATGCTTGCCGCCCAGCGTCGGCGGCGCGAGTTCCAGGACCTCCTCGAGAACACCTCGGGTGACGGCATGGTGGCCGGGATCGGCAGCGTCAACGGTGATCTCTTCGATGCCGACACCGCTCAGACCATGGTCATGTCGTACGACTACATGGTGCTCGCCGGCACCCAGGGGGGTCAGAACCATCGGAAGAAGGACCGGATGTTCGAGCTGGCCGAGCGGAACCGGCTGCCGGTCGTGCTGTACGCCGAGGGGGGTGGCGGCCGTCCCGGCGACACCGATGGGATCGGCGGCTCCGGACTCGACTGCTGGGCCTTCACCTTCTTCGCCGAGCTGTCCGGACTGGTCCCGGTCGTCGGGATCACCAACGGCCGATGCTTCGCCGGCAATGCCGTGCTCCTCGGCTGCTGCGACGTCATCATCGCCACCGAGGGGTCGAACATCGGCATCGGCGGGCCGGCCATGGTCGAGGGCGGCGGGCTTGGCATCTTCAAGCCCGAGGAGATCGGGCCGACCGACGTGCAGGTCCCGAACGGGGTGATCGACATCCTCGTGCGGGACGAGGAGGAGGCCACCGACGTGGCCAAGCAGTACCTCTCGTACTTCCAGGGCCCGATCGCTGACTGGGAAGCGCATGACCAGCGAATTCTCCGACACCTGGTGCCAGAGAACCGCAAGCGGGTCTACGACATGCGGGACGTCATCGAGCAGCTGGCCGACGTGGACAGCGTGCTCGAGTTGCGACCGAGCTGGGGGCCCGGGGCGATCACCTGCCTCGCCCGCATCGAGGGTCGACCGATCGGCATCGTCGCCAACAACCCCCACCATCTGGCCGGGGCGATCGACGCCACCGCTGGCGACAAAGGCGCCCGGTTCATCCAGCTGTGCGACGCCCACGACATCTCCTTGCTGTTCCTGTGCGACACGCCAGGGATCATGGTCGGCCCGCAAGCGGAATACGAGGCCACCGTCCGCCATGCGGCTCGCATGTTCGTCACCGCAGCCAGCATCGACGTGCCGTTCATGACGATCGTGACCCGGAAGGGCTACGGGCTCGGGGCCCAGGCGATGGCGGGCGGCTCGTTCAAGGCGACGAACTTCACGGTCGCCTGGCCGACCGGCGAGTTCGGCGGCATGGGCCTGGAGGGATTCGTCAAGCTCGGGTACCGCAAGGAGCTCGAAGCCATCGAGGACCCCGCCGAGCGGGTCGCCGTCTACGAGGAGCGGGTCGCCCGACTCTATGACATCGGCAAAGCGGTCAACACCGGCTCCTATTTCGAGGTCGACGACGTCATCGACCCGGCCGAGAGCCGGGAGTGGATCATGATGGCGCTGCGGTCGGCGCCGAAGTCCGGCCCCCGGACCGGCAAGAAGCGGCCGATGGTCGACACCTGGTAGCGGACTCACGCCGATATTGCGCTTCAGCAGGCGGTGGCGTGGTGGAGCAGGGCTCTCGCCGTCCGCTCGGGATCTTCCCACATGAACCAGTGGGAGAGGCCGCTCAGCGGCTCCAGCGCGGCATTCGCGATGGAGGTGGCCAGGGCCTCACCCTGAGCTGGCGGGAAATGTGGGTCGCGGTCGAATCGCGCCCAGGTCGGTGTCGACCGCGACGGTGCTCAGGACGTCAGACACGGGCGGGGGAGCGATCGCGCCTGGCCAGGTCGGCGGCCAGCACGCCCGAGACCGAGCAGAAGCTGATCCACTGGCCGGGATGGGTCCAGCTGCCGGTGAGGTAGAGACCGGCGACGTGGTTGATCCGGTGAGGGAGCCGCCCGAGGAGCATCTGTCGCCTGGTCATCACGAGGTTCATCGCGTCGTCGCGTAGGCGGAACGTCGTGCCCCAATCGGCGACGAGACGGGTCGCCGCCACCTCGACCTCGATCTCGCCGGACCCGCCGGTATCCCGCCACCACCGCTCGCCCAGGTACGCCTCGAGGAGGGCCCGCTGCCCCACTGGCCCGAGCCGGGCTGCCTCGACCGTCCCGAGGGGAGCGATCAGGCGGCCGGCTGCCCACCCCTCGGCGTCGGTGTCGGCCGGGTGGATGACCGCCCGCGCCCTTGGCGGGTCGCCGTCGACCAGGAAGCGGATCTCGCTCGACCGCGGTCCCCGCAGCCTCAGGTAGGCCGAGATACCCGGCGACTGCAGCCCGCCCCGCAGCCGGAACCGCAGTCCAGCCGGCGGAGCGAGGTCGACGAGGTCGAGCAGCGCAGCGGCGCCGCCGATGTCGCTGATGACCACTTCGGCCGGAAGCTCCCTGCCGGTGACAAGACGAACGCCGCGGGCCCGCTGGCTGTGACGATGGCCTCCACGGGGGCGTTGCGGATGACTTCGACGCCGGCGTCGACCAGCGCCGCTTCGAGCAGCCCGACGATCTGGTGCACGCCGCCGGCCGGGCGGACCGCGCCGTCGCGGTGGATGAGGGCTGGCACGAGCGCCATCGGACCCGGTGCTCGGGCCGGGTCGCCGCCGGCGATGAGGGTCCAGATCGACGTGGCGGCAGCGGCCGGGCCGTCGAGGCGGTTCAGCCGGAGGAGCTGGCGGAGCGAGGCCAACGTCCACGGCGCTGCCCGCCACGCACCGGAGGTAACGAATCGACCAGCGCTGTGGGCTTCGGTGAGCAGCGGCGCGAGACGATCGAGCGCGGCCCCGGCCTTGGCGACGAACGCCCGGTATCGATCGCCCGAACCGGGCTCGGCCTGTTTTAGCTCCTCGGCCGTCCGGTCGAGGTCGGTGTAGACGGCCACCGACCACCCCGCTGCTCCGTCGATCGTGTAGGCGAGGGTCGAGCGCACAACGAGGTCGAGCGTGTCGAGGTCGACGCCGACCCGGTCGAGCGCCCACCGCAGACGGTCCTGGTCGAGGAGGATGTAGGGACCGCCATCGAACGTCGTCCCGCCTGCTGCCACCGAGGAGGCCAGCCCGCCGAGCTGATCCCGGGCCTCGACCAGTTGTACCGATGCGCCATGGCGCCGGGCCCGGAGGGCGGCGACCATGCCCCCGACCCCGCCACCGATCACGATCGTGTGCTCGGTCACGGGTTGGTGCGGCCGGGAGGGCGCAGCCCGAGGGTGGGGAGCGCCACTCGCCGGATGACCCGGAGGGGGAGCGGCAGGGGCTCGGTCTCGACGAACTCGGCGTCCATCGGGGGAGCGAACACGGCGCCGCCCCGGCTCAACCAGCTGTACACCGGGTAGCTCAGGTCGGCGAGGAGGCCGGTGAACGCGGTCCGGTATGGGTTGCGCCATCCGGGGATCGGTTCATCGACGCCGTCGATCCGAGTTCGGGGCCGGGGATCTCCGAACCACTCGATGGCCCGGCGAAGCGTCGGGCTGTCGATGGTCACGGCGGAGCCGGTGTGACGGAGGGCGACGAGGTCGACGGCC
>JAOTYQ010000014.1 GCA_029861725.1 Acidimicrobiia bacterium
TGGATCCGCTCCCGCCTGGCGGTGACCCTCGCCTCGGTCACGAGCCCGGCCTGGATACGGAGTCGGTCGGGGTCGGCGTGGAGGCGATGGCCACCGAGGACGAGCACCCGCGACCCCACGCTGAGGATGGTCAGCAGGATTGGCATGGCGACCACCGCGAGCACCAGCAGCCACGGAGTCCGGCCGGCTTCGTCGGGAATCGTGACAGGGGCGAGGACGATGACGGCCGGTCCGAGCACCGCAGCAAGGCCGGCGAGGAGGACCGCCACGACCGTCGATGCGCTCGTCAGCTCGGTCCGTAGCAGCTCGCCGACCGGCGGACTGATGAGCGGGGGGGACGTCACGGCGGGACCGGTTGGCGCTGGAGCCGGGGCGGCCGCCACCGGTCCGGCCCCGGCCGGGCCAACCAGCGAGTTGGCGACCGACGGGGCGCTCCGGTCGGCGATCGGGCCCCCAGGATCATGGGGCGAGTACTGGGCGGCCGTCGTGCGGAGGAGCGTGGCGAGGCGGTCGGCCTCCGCCTGGGTGACGTAGCGGATGCTTATGTCGCCGGTGGCCGATGCATCGCTGATCTGGAGCTGGACCACCGAGGTCAGTCGAGCGAGGAGGCCGGCCTTCGTCGACACGTTCTGGACGTTGGAGCGCGGCAGTACCTGCTTCTTGCGCCAGATCAGGCCGTGGTGATGGTGCACCGAGTCGTCATCGAGGGCGTAGCGCGTCGTGTACCAACGAGCCAGGCCGCCGATCAGTGGGGTGGCCACGAGCGCCAGCTCGAGGAAGGTGCTCTGGTCGAGCAGCCCCCCGCTCAGGATGATGACGGCGATGATGACCGACCGGATCGCTCGCCCGATCTCGACGACGATCGTGATCGGATGGGGCCGACGCCAGTCGAGCGACGGATCGATCGCACCTCCGAGGTCAGTCGGCAGGACCACGGCCCAGCTCACCTCGTAACCACTCGACGGTCGCATCGTCCAGGTGGGGGATCGACAGATTCGGTGCTCCAGCTCCAGCTGTGTGGACGGTCACCGACGTCAGGCCCAGCATCCGGTCGATCGGTCCGTTCTCGCTTGTCAGCGTCTGCACCCGGTTCCGGGGAATCGTTGCCGATCGACGCGTGATGACACCCCATCGAGCCTGGATCCACTCATCGGTGAGCTCGAAGCGCCACGAGCGGTACTCGAGCGTTGCCAACGCCCAGCCCAGCCCTGCAACCACGACACCGATCAGGAGCGGGACGATGATCGGCGGGAACGGCGGATCGCTGACGCGGCGAGCGACGACGTCGGCCACGCTGCCGCCGCCGGCCAGTACCGTCGCGACCGCCAGCGCGATCAGCCGCCACAGCCGACGGACGGGGTCGGGAAGGGGTTGCACGTCCTCATCATCGCAAGGAACCGGCGCCTTTGTTGCCTCGAGCCGCGGGTGGAAGACGCGCCGCTGGTGTGGGCGGCGGCCATTGTGGGGATCGGTTGCGGGCTGTGCTGTAGTTGACACCCATGAGCGTCGAACTGCGCGCGCAGGCAATGGCCCGGGGTGACCGCCGGTCATCGCTCCTGTTCTACCGGACGGTCCGCGGCGCGATCCGGGCGATCGTCAACCCCTGGCTGCGGGTGCGGGCCGAGAACACCCACGTCCTCGACCGTCCCGGCCCGACGATCCTCGCCCCGGTGCACCGTTCGCATCTCGACAGCGCGCTGGTTGCAACCCAGAGCAGCCGCCGCATCAGGGCGCTGGGGAAGCAGTCGCTGTTCACCACCCCTGTCGTCAGCTACGTGTGCGCCGCCCTCGGTGCCATCCCGGTTCGCCGCGGTGAGGCCGACCGCGATGCACTGGCCGCGGCCAAGATGCTGCTCGACCGAGGCGAGTCGATGATCGTCTTCCCCGAGGGCAGCCGGCGCGCCGGCAACGAGATAGGTGAGCTGTTCGACGGTGCGGCATGGCTGGCGGCTCGCAGCGGGGCCCCGGTCGTGCCGATCGGGATCACCGGGACCCAAGCGGCGTTGCCGACCGGCGCCAAGTTCCTGCACCGGTCTGACGTGGCGATCGTCGTCGGGGAGCCCTTGCCGGCGCCCGTCGGGGAGGACGGCAAGCGAGCCAGCCGTCAGCAGCTGCGTGAATTCACCGCCGAGCTGACCGAGCAGCTGCAGAAGGCCCAGGACGCTGCGGTGGCGTTGGCCACCGCTTCGGCAGCGGCCGGGTCCGGTCGCCGCATCGTCCGCTGAGCACCGGCTGCGTTACGCTCGTAACGACGAGCGAACGACTCCGATCGGAGAAGGGGAGGCCATGGCTCTCAGCGAGGCGGCAGGACCGCAGACGGCGCCAGTCATCGAGGAGACGATCAGCGCCAACCTGGCGAGGGCGGTGGCCGCCCACCCCGACCGCGAAGCCCTGGTCGTTCGCCACCAGGACATCCGCTGGACCTACCGGGAGCTGGCTGAGCGGGTGGACGAGCTGGCCCGGGCCCTGGTCGCGCGGGGGTTCGTGGCCGGCGACCGCCTCGGGATCTGGGCGCCGAACTGCGCGGAATGGGTGCTCGTGCAGTTCGCCACGGCCCGGATCGGTGTGATTCTCGTCAACATCAACCCCGCCTACCGCACGCACGAGGTGGCCTACGCCCTCGACCAGTCGGGGTGCCGGGGCCTGATCTCGGCCACGACGTTCAAGACGAGCGACTACGTGGCGATGGTCGAGGAGGTCCAGGCCGGCGGAACCGGGGTCGAACACGTCGTGTTCCTCGGCACCGATGACTGGACCGACCTCTTGGCCGGAGCCGATGACATCGAGCCCGTCCGGCTCGACGAGATCGAAGCCAGCCTCAGCCCCCAGGATCCGATCAACATCCAATACACGTCTGGCACGACCGGCTACCCGAAGGGGGCGACCCTCAGCCACCGCAACATCTTGAACAACGCCTTCTTCGTCGGCGAGGGCTGCCGCTACACGCACGAGGATCGCGTGTGCGTCCCGGTGCCGTTCTACCACTGCTTCGGCATGGTGATGGGCACGCTCGGGTGCACCACCCACGGCGCGACGATCGTCGTGCCATCCGACGGCTTCGAGCCGGCGGCCACGCTGGAGGCTGTGGCCGATGAGCGGTGCACCTCGTTGTACGGCGTTCCGACGATGTTCATCGCCATGCTCGCCCTGAACGACTTCGAGTCCTACGACCTCGCCTCGCTGCGCACCGGGATCATGGCCGGCTCGCCGTGCCCGGTCGAGGTGATGAAGCAGTGCATCGAGCGCATGAACATGGACGAGGTGACGATCTGCTATGGCATGACCGAGACCTCGCCGGTCTCCACCCAGACCGCCACCGACGACCCGATCGACAAGCGGGTCGGCACCGTCGGGCGGGTCCATCCCCATGTGGAGATCAAGATCGTCGACCCCGAGAGCGGCGTCACGGTGGAACGAGGTGGGCCGGGGGAGTTCTGCACTCGGGGTTACTCGGTGATGATCGGCTACTGGAACGACCCGGAGCGCACCGCCGAGGCGATCGACGGCGACGGATGGATGCATACCGGGGACCTGGCCGAGATGGACGCCGACGGGTACGTCAACATCGTCGGCCGCATCAAGGACATGATCATCCGTGGCGGGGAGAACGTGTACCCGCGGGAGATCGAGGAGTTCCTCTACGGCCACCCCCGCATCCGGGATGTCCAGGTGATCGGCGTGCCCGACGAGAAGTACGGCGAGGAGATCATGGCCTGGATCCAGACCGAGGACGGCGAGGACATCACGATCGAGGAGGTGCGCGCCTTCTGCCAGGGGAAGATCGCCCACTACAAGGTTCCCCGCTACGTCGCCGCGGCCGGCGAGTTCCCGATGACCGTGACCGGCAAGATCCAGAAGTTCAAGCTCCGGGAGGACGCCGTCGAGCGCTTCGGGCTCCAGCCGGCGGCCGGGATCGAGACCGCATGATCGTCGAGATCTGGTCGGATGTCGTCTGCCCCTGGTGCTACATCGGCAAGCGCCGGTTCGAGCGGGCGCTCGAACGGTTCTCGGCCGCCAACCCCGAGGTCGAGGTCGAGGTGCGGTACCGGGCGTTCATGCTCGACCCCACCGCCCCGGTCGGCGTGTCGCAGCCTGTGCGGGAGGTCTACGAGCGCAAGTTCGGTGGACCGCATGGTGCCGACGAGGTCCTCGACCGGGTCACCTCCGAGGCCGCGGGCGAGGGACTGGAGTTCCGCATGGAGATCGCCAGGCGGTCGAACACGCTTCTGGCCCACCGACTCCTCGTTCTGGCCGAGAGACTCGGGTGCCAGGCCGAGCTGAAGGAACGGCTGCTGGCCGCATACTTCACCGAGGGCCGCGAGGTCGGCGATCAGGAGACACTGATCGAGCTTGCCGCCGAGGTCGGCATCGAGCCAGCCGAGGCTCGGGACTGGCTCGACGACGGCCGGGGAAAGGACGAGGTCGGCGATCACCTCGAGTTCGCTGCCGCCAACGGCCTGATGCACGTGCCGACCTTCGTGTTCGACCGTGAGGCCGCGATCCCCGGTGCCCAGGAGGCCGACGTCTTCCTCGAGATGCTCGAACGGAGGCTGGCCGCAGCCAACGCCTGACCCGAACCTGGTTCGCTCCCCGGTCGAGCCTCGCCCGGCTCGGGCCGGAACTGTGGCAACATCGGGTCATCATGTGCGGACTGGACCGGCGTGGCGAGCCGGGCTCACATCTCGTCGGTCGGTGCCGAGGGTGAATCGGTGGCTCGTCGCGCGACGGCGCCCTGAACCCGAAGAGCCGAGGTACGACAGGTGACGGGAGTGCTGTCTCATCTGATCTGCGGCGGCGACGTGCTCACGCCGTCGGGATGGCAGGAGTTCGACCTCAACGTCGTCGAGGGGATCATCTCGGGCGGCGCTTCGGGATCGGGGACGGTGGTCGACGCGTCGGGCCTCAAGGTGGTCCCGGGGTTCATCGACCTCCAGATCAACGGCGGATGGGGTCATGACCTGCAGCGAGATCCGGCGTCTCTGTGGGTCCTCGCCCAGCACCTGGTCGAGGTCGGGGTCACCTCGTTCCTGCCAACGCTCACCACCAACGGGTACAGCCGCCGCCGTGAGGCGCTGAGTGCCTGGCGCTCCGGCCCACCCGACGCGGCGGCCTTCGCCGGTGCCGATCCGGTCGGTTGGCACCTCGAGGGCCCCTGGCTCGCCCCCTCCCGACACGGTGCTCACTCCCGCGAGCTGCTACAACCGATCCCGCCCGTCATCCCGCCCGAGTACACCCCGGCGGAGGGCGTCCGCCTCGTCACCCTTGCCCCCGAGTTGGCCGGGGCTGCCCAGATGATCTCGGATCTGACCCGGCAAGGCGTGGTCGTGTCGGTCGGGCACAGCGAGGCCACCGCCGAGCAGGCGCGACGTGCATTCGAGGCCGGGGCGACGATGGGCACCCATCTCTTCAACGCGATGTCGGGCATCCACCACCGGGAGGTCGGGCTGGCCGCGGCCTTGCTCCTCGAGCCGTCGTATCTGGGCATCATCGTCGACGGCGTCCACGTCGTCCCCGACGTCGTCCGCCTCACCTGGCAGATGGCCGCCCACCGAATGGTGGCGGTGAGCGACGCCGTCGCCTTCATGGGCACAGGCGCCGCCTCGGCCACCGGCGACGCGGTCCGCCTCTACGACGGCACGCTGGCCGGATCGTCGATCGGGCTCGATGGTGCGGTCAGAAACCTCATGGCGTTCACCGGGTGCCAGTTGGCCGAGGCCGTTGCGACCGTCACCGAGATCCCGGCGAGCTGTCTCGGCCTCTCCGATCGGGGCCGTATCGAGGTTGGACGACGGGCCGACCTGACCGCCCTCGACGCCGACGGTCGGGTGGTGCTCACGTTCGTCGGCGGCCGCCTCGTCTTCGACGGGCGCTGAGGGCCAAGCCTCGCGCTCAGCTCACGACGCGGATCGTGAACGGGTAGCGGTAGTACTCGCCTCGACTGGCGGCGATCGCGGCGATGATGGTCAGCACCCACGCCGCCACGATCAGGGCCAGAAACAGGAAGATGCCGATGATCACCAGGAACAGGATCAGGCAGACGATCGTGGCGAGGAAGACCGTGAAGTGGAAGTTGAGCGCCTCGGCGGCGTGGTGGCGCAGGAACGGCGACTCGTCCTTCTTGATCAGGTAGATGACCAGCGGCAGGAGGAAGCCGACGATGGCCCCACCGATGTGGATGAGGACAGCCGTGCCGGTGTCGTTGGCGATTGCGCCGCCCTGGTACGGCTGAGGGGCCAGCGGCGCCTGATGCTCGGTCCACCGTTGGCCGTCCCAGTACCGCTGCCAGCCCTCCCCGGTGGGATACCAGCCCGGTGCTGCCTGCTCGGCCGGTTGTTGTTGCCCACTCCAGGGTTCGGACTCGCTCATCGTGCCCCCGCATCTCCCGTGCCGCGCCGTCGAGGTGGTGCCATCCGGCGTCTCCCGGCACCGGGTGTCCGATGCCGCATGTCCCTATCGGGGCCTCGCCGAGTGTACTGGCGACTACCCCGCGGAGGCGGTTCAGTGGCGAGCGGGACCGGGACCGGGGCCGAGGCGAGGCCGGCGGCGGCGGACGGTCTCGCCGGCGGCGGCGATGGCCCCGGCCAAGACGGCGACAGCGATCGGGACCAACCACACCGGGCCGGTCGCGTCGGCGGTCGCTCGGAGCAGCGCCATCCCGATGAGCGCACCGACCACGAGACCGGGAACCAGCGAGCCGGCGAGTCGTTGGCCGACCTCCGGATCGACCTCGGCATCCCGCCGCAGCCACCAGGACGCGTCGGTGAGGACGAGGACGACGGGGCCGGCGATCCCGATAGCCACCAAGACGCTCGTCGGGGCGCCGTCGGTCCCGAGGCCGAGCGCCGTGCCGAATACGAGTGCCCCGAGGCCCGTGACCACCGTCCCACTGTGACCGGAGACGATACCGAGTCCGAGTAGGACGAGGCCCGATGCGGCGATGCCAGTGCTGGGGATGAGCCCCGCCTGCAGCACAGCGACGTACAACATGCCGAGGCCGATCAGGCAGGCCACCACCGCCGACTGCTGGGCGCGGTTCACCTGACCGGCCGCCTCATCGTCGCCCGCCGGGCTCGTTGTGCCCGTCGGAGCTGCACCAGCATCGACTCGAGTGGTTCCTCGACCGGCCAGGCCGAAACCGAAGCTCCCAGGGAGGTCAGGGCCCGACGGCGGAGTTGTTGCTCGATCGAGAAGATCCGCCAGGCCGCGCTGGGGTCGCCGTTGTCTTCCTCGTCGGGGAGGACCAACCGCTCCGGCATGCGGTAGATCGGCTCGATCACGTGGACCTGCTGGGCGCGGGCCAGGAGTGGTTGCAGGAGCTGGCCGAACACTTCGTTGAGGAGCGGTGAGATGGCGACGACGACAGAGTCGACCGGGAGCAGTAGATCGAGTCGCTGCCGCCGGTGGCGAAGATCGCCCCAGCTCTGCGTCGACAGCTCGAGCAGCGCATCGGTCAGCGACGCGAGGTGACCGATACCGAGCTGTGGCTCGAGCCACCGGCGACCGTGCCCGAGGAGCAGCAAGCCGACGGGATCCTGGAGGTCGAGGTGGAGTCGAGCGATCCCCATCGCCGCCCGCACGGTGCGGCGGAGGGTGTTCTCCTCGCCGTCGCCGAACGAGCCGTAGGCGTCGAGCACGAGGACGACCGTCGTCGACCGGTCGGGATGGCGAAGCGTCACCCATGGAGCATCGTGGCGGGCCGAGATCCGCCAGTTGATCGAACGCAGCCGGTCGCCCTCCTGGTACGGGCGGATGTCGGCGATCTCGCAGCCGTCGCTGCGGTCGGCGCTGAGATGGCTCCCGACGACCCGCCGAAACGCCATCGGCTCGAGCTGGGACCGGGCCGGCTCCTCGTTGATGTGGACCCGGAGGCTCGTCGTGCATCGATAGCGGAGGGCGGAGGCGAACAACCCGGTGCCAGCCCGGGCCCGCACGGTGAACGACGGCAGGTCGACCACGCCCCAGTCCAGCGGCACGATCACGAACGTGACCGTCCGAGGTCGCCGGGCCGCCAGGGAGATCACTCGGCGCTGAGAGCCGACCGGCTCGAATCCGGGCATCTCGCCCAGCTCGACCTCGACGATCCCGACCTCGTCGGCGCTGAGCAGCGTGATCGACAGCCGCGACAGGTCGCCTTCCAGAGCGCGGGGCGTGTCGAGCTCGGCCCGGACGGCGACCGTCGGGTACCGACCGACGAGCAAGCCCCGGCCAAGCAGTACCAGCGACGGCGCCCCCACGGCGAGCAGCTCCGGGCGTTGGAGGAGCAGAGCGGTCGCCACCGCCAGCCCGCCGAGGAAGGCGAGCCCGTAGAACAGGACGGTGGGGGTGCAGTACAACGGGCCGGGGCTGAGCTCGACCGCCGTGTCCGAGTCGGGTTCGGCGGCGACCGGTGACGGCGCTGGAGGGAGGGCGAGGGTCACGGCGGGCGGGGTCAGACGGCCGTCTCGACCGACTGAGGAAGCGGGACGTGCGACAGGCACTCGCCGACCACGCTCTCGGCCGACACGCCTCGCAGCCACTCGTCGGGCCGCAGGATCAAGCGGTGGGCCAGCGCCGGGGCGGCGATCGCGTGGACGTCGTCCGGGGTGACGTAGTCGCGCCCGGTCATCGCCGCCCACGCCCGCGACGCCTTGAGCAGCGCCAGCGAGCCCCGGGGCGACGCCCCGGATTGCACGCGATTCGACTGCCGGGTGGCGTCGACGAGGCGGACCATGTAGCTGGCGACGGCCGGGTCGACGTACACGGTCTCGACCGCCTCCTGGAGCTGCAGGAGGGTCGCGCCGTCGGCCACGGGCTGCAGGTCGACGGCGTCGCGCCGGCGCTCGGTTCTTCGAAGCAGGATGTCGGTCTCCTGGTCGAGCGACGGGTAACCGACCCCGAACTTGAGCAGGAACCGGTCGAGCTGGGCCTCCGGCAGCGGGTAGGTGCCGGCCGACTCGATCGGGTTCTGGGTGGCGATCACCAGGAACGGAGCCCTGAGCCGGCGGCTCGTGCCATCGCTGGTGACCTGCCGCTCCTCCATCGCCTCCAGGAGCGCAGCCTGGGTCTTGGGCGGCGCCCGGTTGATCTCGTCACCGAGCACGAGGTTGGCGAAGATGGGGCCGGGCCTGAACACCGGTTCCCGGGTCTGCAGGTCGAGGACGCTCGAGCCGGTGATATCGCCGGGCACCAGGTCGGGCGTGAACTGGATGCGGGAGAAGCGGAGGCCGGTGACGGTTGCCAGCGACCGGGCGATCAGGGTCTTCGCCAGCCCGGGGACATCCTCGAGCAGGATATGGCCGTCGGCCAGAACCCCGGTCAGCAGGAGGTGGAGCACCGCCCGCTTCCCGACGATCGCCTTCTCCAGCTCGTCGATGATCGCTCGGGCCCAGCTGGCGACGTACTGGGGGTCCGGGCGGGGGCCGGTCAGGGGTGCGTCGGTCATGGAGCTCCTGGCTCGGGTTCGCACCAGTCGGGCGCCGTCGGCGATCGAACCGGTGGGGGGACGGGGTTGTTGTCGATCAGCGCCTCGAGCTCGGCGACCCGATGGTGCAGCCACTCCTCGGAGGGCTCGATCGGGGCTTCGCTCCGGTTTGCCGGTCGGCCGGTGAGGCTCTCCTCGATTGTGTCGAGCCTGCGCACCGCAGCCTCCCACGAGCCGGGATAGCGCTGGAGCGAGTCGAGGCCGAACAGCGACCAGAGACCGCCGAGGTCGGCGGGCAAGCGAGTTCGGGGCGGCTCCTGATGCGGACGCGTCCACGGGCCGGCCGCATGGACGTCGGACCCGATGTGGAGCAGGACGTAGCCGGCCCGGGCCAGCGCCGCCACCGCGACGACGAGGGCGAAGATCGTGACCGCGGCGACCGGGGTCACGGCGACACCGCCACGGGGCGGCGGTACTGGGATCGCAGCTCGAGCACCGCCTCGATCGCTTCGCCCCGCATGTCCTCGGTCACGGCATGATCCGAGTAGCGGGCCAGCAGGAACAGCTCGGTCAGCCCCGTGAGCGCAGCATGGCGTCCGGTCGGCGTCCGGTTGTCGGCCCGATGCAGGTGCTCGCCTCCTGGTCCATCCTGGCCGATCGAGCCGAGCGTGCGGACGAGATACCGGCTGGGAGTCTCGGTGCTGTGGCGGGCGAGGTCTGGGTTGCCGAACCCAG
This sequence comes from Acidimicrobiia bacterium, assembly GCA_029861725.1. Classification (GTDB taxonomy): domain Bacteria; phylum Actinomycetota; class Acidimicrobiia; order Acidimicrobiales; family SZUA-35; genus CADEDH01. The sequence continues at coordinate 10,136 of JAOTYQ010000014.1, forward strand.
ACTCGGCAGCGGCATAGGCCCGCCTGACCGCCTGCCGGGGATGGGGCTCGCGCTCGAGCTCCTGGCGGAGACGGTCGAGCACGACGATCGGGTCGAGGGCGGCCGGGGTCGGGGCGAGGTCGTCCTCGGCCTCGTCGTCGGGTCGGTCCCGTCCGGTGAACAGGCGGAGCAGGGCCCGCCACCAGGACACGCCACGGTCGCGGCGATCCCAGCGCTCGGCCAGCGACCGAACCGCCGGGACGAGCAGCGAGAGCACGCCGAGCAGGCCGATCAGTGCGATGAGCCAGGCGATGACGGTGGTGAGTGACAATCCCGAGTCGTCGCTCGGGGCTCCAGCGAACACGGCGTCTCCGGCCGTGGACCCGTCGGACTCGGCCCCGCCCCCGCTCGGGCGAGCCTCGGCGTCGCCCGTCGTCGGGTCGACGGCCTGGTCGAGGTCGCCGGTGGAGCCTCCCGACGACTCGGTGCCGGTCGAACCGGCGGTCGTCGGCGTCGAGGCGGTCGTCGACGGATCGTCACCGATCGACGCGGTGGTCGGCGTGGTCGAGGCGGTCGTCGGGTCGGTGCCGGTGGTCGGTGGCGACTCGTCGTCGTCGACCGGCTCCGGCTCGGACACCGGGGTCGACGTCGGGACCGTCGTCTCCGCCGCGACCTTCCGCTGCGGATCGGCATCGGTGGTCGTCGTCACACGATCGCTGGTCTCTGGCCCCGATCGCTCGGGATCGGTCGGTGCCGGAGACGTTTCGGCCACCTCGGCGTCCGACGGGCGGACGGTCGATGACGTCGCCCGGTTCGAGGTCGGGGGGAGCTCGCGGTCGGGATCCGGGCTGGTGGCCACCAACTGGCTCAGATCGGTCGAGCTCGCGGCGGCAAACACGGCGAGAGCCACCGAGACCATGGCCGCCGTGACCAGGATCGGCCGGAGCCCGTCGAGTCGACGCGAGAAAGCCGAGCGAACGGTCACGCCGAGCGCTCCGGCGGACGTGGTGGGACGGACCGGGAAACAGCGATGGCGTCCAAGGTTACCGGCGGCGCGAGCCATGCCCGTCACCGGCCGATCCCCCGGTGACGAGCGCTACGGGAGCACGAGATTCAACCTACGCTGCGTCCATGAACGACCCTTCGAGCCCGCCCGAGACCGGTCCGGCACCGTTGTGGACGCCAGCTCCGGAGCGCGTGGCGTCAACCGAGATCGATCGTTTCCGGCGGGCCGTCGCCCCCGGGTTGGCCGACACCGAGGCGCTGTGGCAGTGGTCGGTTGATGAGCCCGGCCGCTTCTGGAGGGCGGTATGGGACTGGTGCGGGGTGGTCGGTGACCCCGGCTCGGTCGACGCTGTACTCACCGGAGCGTTCTGGGAGGCGACGTTCCTGCCCGAGGCCCGCCTCAACGTGGCCGAGAACCTCCTCGAGCCCCGGCCCGGGGTGAACGACGATGCCATCGTCGCCTGGCGGGAGGACGGCCGCTCCAGGTCGCTGTCGTGGTCGCAGCTACGGGCTGACACCGCAGCGATGGCGGCCGTGCTGGCCGAGGCCGGCGTGGGTCCCGGCGACCGGGTGGCAGCATGGATGCCCCACGTGCCCGAGACGGTCACTGCCTTCCTCGCCGCGGCATCGCTCGGGGCGGTGTTCACATCGACCTCATCCGACTTCGGTGTCGACGGGGTGGTCGACCGCTTCGGGCAGACCGAACCAACGGTCCTGGTCGCCGCCGACGGCTACCGCTACGGCGGCAAGCCCTTCGATTGCCTGGGGCGCCTGGAGGAGCTGCGGTCGCGCTTGCCGGCCGTGGCCAAGGTCCTGGTCGTCGGCTACCTCGACCCCGGGCCCGACCTCACAGCGCTCGGCCCTGGCTTCGAGCTCTGGGCCGACGCGTTGGCGCGGCACGCCGGCTCCCCGGCGTCCTTCGCCCGCCTCCCGGCCGATCATCCGCTGTACATCCTGTACTCGTCCGGCACGACCGGGAAGCCGAAGTGCATCGTGCACCGGGCCGGTGGCGTGCTGCTCAAGCACCTCTCCGAGCAGCGCCTGCACGCCGACATCAAGCCCGGTGACCGGGCCTTCTATTTCACGACCTGCGGCTGGATGATGTGGAACTGGCTCGTCTCGTGCCTCGGCTCGGGAGCGACGATCATCCTCTACGACGGCAGCCCGTCGCATCCGACCGTGCCTGCCGTGTTCGATGTGGCCGATGCTACGGGCGCGACGATGCTCGGTTTGTCGGCCAAGTACATCGACGCGGTGATGAAGGCTGGCGATCGGCCAGGCGACCGGCTCGCGTTCGAGCGGCTCCGCACGATCTGCTCGACCGGCTCACCGCTCAGCCCGGAGGGGTTCGCCTGGGTCTACGACGCCGTCCATCCCGACGTGCACCTCGCCTCGATCTCCGGGGGAACCGACCTGTGCGGCTGCCTCGTGATCGGCGACCCGACCCGGCCGGTGTACGCCGGCGAGATCCAGACCAAGGCGCTCGGCGTCGCCGCCGAGGTGTACGGCGACGATGGCGCGCCACTCCCACCAGGGGTCAAGGGCGAGCTGGTCTGCACCCGGCCGTTCCCCTCGATTCCGCTCGAGTTCTGGAACGACCCCGACGGCAGCCGCTACCGGGCGGCCTACTTCCAGCGGTTCGACGGCGTCTGGGCCCACGGCGACTACGCCTCGTGGACCGAGCGGGGCGGCATGATCATCCACGGCCGATCGGACGCCACCCTCAACGCCTCCGGGGTTCGGATCGGGACGGCCGAGATCTACCGGGTTGTCGAGCAGCTCGACGAGGTCGCTGAGGCCATCGCCGTCGGCCAGGAGTGGGACGGCGACACCCGGGTCGTGCTGTTCATCCGCCTGGTCGACGGGGCCACGCTCGACGACGACCTGGTTGCCCGCATCCGCACCGATCTGCGCACCAAGTGCTCACCCCGCCACGTGCCCGCCGTGGTGGCGGCGGTCGACGACATCCCCCGGACCCGCTCGGGAAAGATCGTCGAACTGGCCGTGACCGACGTCGTCCACGGCCGAGAGGTGAAGAACCTCGAGGCCCTCGCCAACCCGGAAGCACTCGAGGGGTTCGCCAACCGGCCCGAGCTCGCCTGATCCTCCCACATCAGAACCGGTAGCCGAGGGTGGCGGGTGGCGGGAGCTCGCCGCCGATGACCTCGTCCTCCCGCAGGGCGGCCAGCCGGCGGCTGTCGTAGCCGGCGAGCTCGCTGAGCACCTCGTCGGTGTGCTGGTCGAACAGGGGAGCGGGCCCGCGGGTCGCGGGCCGTGACCCGTCGAGCCGGAACGGGCTCGCCACGTGCCGGACCGGGCCGGTCACCGGGTGGTCGACCACCTCGAGCAAGGATCGGACCGGGTCGACGGCGGGCGCGGTCCACGGGTCGAGGACCTCGCAGGCCGACCCTCCGGCGGCGTCGACCGCCGCCATCAGCGCATCGGCGGTCGCGGTGCCGGCGCCGTCGACGATCGGGCGGCACACCTCGGGCCCGACCACGGCGACCCACCGCTCGTCGGCGGTGGCCACGACGCCCGAGACCGGGACCGCCGGTTCCCGGTTGCCGAGCCGCTCGACGTCACGGCCTTCGCTCGAAGCCAGCACGAGGGCGTCGCCGTGGAGGCTCCAGGTCGCCTCCTGGTGCGACAGGTCGAGCTCGCAACCTGCACCGGTCAGGTCGCGGCGGTGGAGCCCGGCGAGCAGGGCGACCGCAGCGTGGACGCCGGCGACCGGGTCCGGGTAGTAGATGTTCGAGATGCGGGCGCCCTCCCGCTCGTACCCCTGCCGGTGGCCGATCCCGCCCATCGCCTCGACGATCGACCCGTAGCCGGCCGCCCCGCTATAGGGCCCGTCGATCCCGAACGCCGGCATGCGGACGACGACCAGCCCCGGGTTGGCCTGCTCGAGCGTTGCCCAGTCGAGGCCGAGCGAGGGCAGCACGTGGGCCGAGAAGTTGGCCACGATCCCGTCGGCCGACCGGACCAGGTCGAGGAACACGTCCCGTCCCTCGTCGGAGGCGAGGCTGAGCACGCAGTCCCGCTTGCCCCGGTTCAAGGCGTTGAACAGGCCGCTGGCCTCGAAGAAGCGGTTGTCCTCGACCATCTCCTCCTGGCCGGGGCGCATGCCGTGGTCGTAGGGTCGCAGGGCCCGCCAGCCGTCGAACGGGGCTTGTGCCTCCAGCTTGACCACGTCGACCCCGAGCGGCGACAGGAGGTTGCCGACATAGGGCCCTGCCCACGCCACCGTCATCTCGATCAGCCGCAGCCCGTCCAATCGGCGCAGATCCAGCTCCGGTGCTCGGCGATCGCCGCCGGCTGGATCCTGGCCGGGACTCGGGTCGGCACTCCGCTCCGACACCCGCAGGTCGGTCACCGGCAGACCGGCGCCCCGCCAGATCGTGCCGATGCCTCGCACCTCGCCGTCGGGGGTGGCGATCGGTTGGAGGAACTCCCGCTCGTCGAGGTGGGGATCGGTTACGGCGTCGGTGGGAGTCATCACCATACCGACCGCCCACGGGGTGTCGAGCGCCAGCTGGAAGATCTCCCGCTTGGTCCGAGCCGAGTACCAGGGGCGGATGATGTCCCAGAGCTCGTCGATGTGCGCCACCCGCCGCTGGCGGCTCGTGTACTCCGGGTCCTCGATCAGATCGGGGCGCTCGTAGAACAGGCACTGCATCTCCCAGTCGATCGCCCGGATCGAGCCGGGAGCGACGAACCCGTCGGCACACGGGATCGCCCCGGAGGGGAACGCGGTCGGCGGGTGGGCCCCAACCGGCTCTCGCCTGCGCTCGCAGTGCAGCGCATCGGCGTAGGCGAGCTCGGTGCTGCTCAGGAACGCCGCCAGCCAGGACACGTCGACGTGGCGATGGTCGCCCCGGACCGTCGCCATCGCCCCGACCGCGGCGAGCGCACCCGCCATGTACTGGGCGGGCCAACCGGGGAGCCGCAAGGGCGCGTCCCCGGGATCGCGGTTGAACCCGAGGAAGCCCGACTGGGCCTGCACGATCAGCTCATCGGCGATCCGACCCGACGACGGGCCATCGATGCCCCAGGCGGTGACCGACACCAGCTTCGGGCCGTCGGTCAGCTCGTCCGGGTCGAGGTCGGCCCGGACCCGATCGTCGATCACGACATGGGCCCAGCCCGGCTCGATCGCCGCGACGTTCCGCTTGCCAGCGTTCAGGTGCACGAACAGTGGGCTGGTACCGGTGACCGGCTTGTCGTCGATCGGCTGCGTCCTGGCCGGATCCCCGCCCGCCGGTTCCAGCTTCACCACGTCGGCGCCGAGCATCGCCAGCAGCCGGCCGGCGTAGGGGCCGGCGATACCGGTGGCCGTCTCCAGGACCCGCAGTCCGTGCAGTGGGGCGTCAACCATCCGCCGAGCCTAGGTTCCTCGCTTCGGCGGCCGAAAGCTCGCGGCCTTTTCCTGCGGTCGCCTTGAGGCGGCGGCCGAGCCCACCTAGAACGGGGGCATGGATGCTGGCAGCTTCACCGGATTCGACACGGCGATCGAGGACCCGGGGATCCTCGTCGTCACCTTCAGCAACCCCGAGCGGCTCAACGCCTCGACCGCACCGATGAAGCGGGACCTCGTCGAGACCCTGACCCAGGCCCAGATGGATGACGACGTCCGTGTCGTGCTCTTCACCGGCGCCGGCTCGGCCTTCTGGGCGGGCGACGACCTGAGCGGGATCGAGCCCGACACCACGAACGCCGTCGTGCCGCCGATCTTCGGCGGCCATCACGACCCGACCGGCACCTACAACGGCTTGCGGGTCATCTCCCAGACCGTGAACACCTCGGTCCGGAATCTCGACAAGCTGACGATCGCCGCTGTCAACGGCTTCGCGATCCAGACCGGCTTCTCGTTGGCGCTGGCCTGCGACTTCCGGATTGCGGCCCGGTCGGCCCGGCTCGGGAGCGCAACGTTGCGCTTCGGCCTGCTCCCCGACGAGGGCGGTCAGTACCTGCTCGTCCAGCACATCGGGGTGGCGAAGACCATGGACTTCCTGATGCGACAGCGGATCGTCGACGCCGAGACCGCTCACGATCTCGGCCTCGTGCACGAAGTCGTAGACGACGACGCCCTCATGGACACCTCGCTCGACCTCGCCCGGGAGCTGGCCAACGGCCCCCAGGTCGCGATGCGGATGCTGAAGCGGTCGGTCTACCTCGCCGCCGAGCAGACCTGGGCCCATGCCCTGGAGGACATCGCGGCCCGCACCGCGGTCACCGACCACCACCCCGACGCCCGCGAGGGTGGCCGAGCATTCCGGGAGAAGCGTCCCGCCGAGTTCAACGCCGGGCTCGTCGGCCGAGGCGCGCCAGCCGACTAGGCGGCGCCTCAGCAGGTGCCAGCGTCGGCGGCTCGACGAACGACCAGGGCCGTAGAGTTGGGCCATGAGCGCCGAGGAAACCACGAACCCCCAGCCGCTCGGGGGCAACGAGATGCCCCGCTTCGGCGGGCCGGCCACGTTCATGCGCCTGCCCGCCACCCATGGCCCCGCCGACCTCGACGTCGCCGTCGTCGGCGTACCGTTCGACATCGGTACCTCGAACCGTCCCGGGGCTCGCTTCGGGCCTCGTCACATCCGGGCCGAGTCCGTGCTGCTCCGGCCGTACAACATGGCCACCCGGGCTGCGCCGTTCGACAGCCTCCGCGTCGACGATGTCGGCGATGTGGCAACCAACCCCTACAACCTCGCCGACAGCGTCGAGCGAATCGTCGAGCACTACGACGAGCTGCTCGGCCACGACGTCGTGCCGGTGTCGATCGGTGGCGATCACACGATCGTCCTGCCGATCCTGCGGGCCATAGCCGGCGTTCACGGACCGGTCGGGCTCGTGCACGTCGACGCCCACACCGACATCAACGATGCGATGTTCGGTGAGCGCATCGCCCACGGCACACCGTTTCGCCGGGCGGTCGAGGAGGGGCTGCTCGACCCGGGCCGGGTCGCCCAGATCGGCGTGCGGGGCACCGGCTACGCGGCCGACGATTTCGACTGGTCACGGGAGCAGGGCTTCCGGGTCGTGCAGATCGAGGAGTGCTGGAACCGGTCGCTCGTGCCCCTGATGGACGAGGTGACGGACAAGGTCGACGGCGGGCCGGTCTATCTGAGCTTCGACATCGACGGGCTCGACCCTGCCTTCGCCCCCGGTACCGGCACGCCCGAGATCGCAGGGCTCACCGTGCCCCAGGCCCTGGAGATCATTCGGGGCTGCCGCGGACTCGACCTCGTCGGAGCCGACCTGGTCGAAGTGGCCCCGGTCTACGATCTGACGGGATCGACGAGCCTGGTTGCCGCCAACCTGCTCTACGAGATGCTGTGCGTCTTGCCCGGCGTCGAGTACCGGGACTGAGGGAACGGCCGCGGCGAAACCGAGGCGGTTCGAGGTGAAGCGAGGCGGCGGATCGAGGTCCCCCCTCTACGATCGAGGCGTGACTTGCGTGCGCTCACCCGGCTCCTCGGCCAACATCGGGCCCGGTTTCGACGTGCTCGGGGTGGCACTGGACCGCCACGTGTGGGCATCCGACCGGGAGTGCCCACACGCCGGCGAGGCCTGCGGGCCCGACCACATCGCCAGGATCGCCTATGAGCGAGCCGGTGGCGCCGGCCGTATCTGGTTCGGGTTCGATCTCGAGCCAGGGCGGGGTCTGGGTTTCTCGGCTGCGGCCAGGGCTGCTGGTGCGGTGCTCGCTCGCGTCGAGCAGGGTGACGACCTCGAACGGGCGAGAGAGCGGGCCTACCCGGTCGTGGCCGGTATCGAGGGCCACGGCGACAACGCTGCACCGTCGGTGTTCGGTGGGATCCACGTCATCGCCGGGGACCTCAACCACCGGCTCGCAACCGTGCTCCCTGGCACGTTCCTGTGCTGGGTCCCGCCGCTCGAGACCGACACCGACGGCTCGCGGCTCGAGCTCGACGAGCGGGTCCCGCGGGCCGACGCGGTGTTCAACCTCGGCCGGGTGGGTCTCCTGGTCGCTGCGCTCTACGAAGGGGACCCGACGCTCCTGCGGCGAGCCACCGAGGACCGGCTCCACCAACCCCACCGGTTGGCCCAGTGCGCCCCGGCTCGGGAGGCGATCGCGGCCGCCCTCGATTGCGGGGCTTCGGCTGCATGGCTGAGCGGGTCGGGACCGGCGATCGGGATCGTGGCCCCACCCGAGGCGGTCGACGCGGTCGTCAACGGCCTGCCGCCATCGGGGAAGGTGCTCGATCTCGCCGTCGACGAGGAAGGCTCACTGGTCGTCGAGCCCTGAGCTTCGCGCCGTCGGCGCTCGGTCTGGCTATCGGTGGGATGTGAGCGATGGGGGTCGGCGGCGTAACGTCTGGTCATGAACGATGCAGCCGATGGAGCAGCAGCCGGACCGGCTCCGGACGAGGTGCGGGCCGAGGTGACCGCATGGTTGGCCGAGCACTGGGATCCCAACCTGGAGCTGCTGACGTGGCGGGACCTGCTGGTCGAGTCGGGCTGGGGGTGCCCGACCTGGCCCCGCGACCTGTTCGGCCGGGGCCTGCCCGACAGCGCCGCCCGGGTGGTGGCCGAGGAGTTCGAGCGGGCAGGGGCACCAGGGACCGCGGGGGGAACGGCGATGGGGCTGGCCGCCCCCACCTTGCTCGCCATGGCGTCCGACGACCTGAACCGAAGGTTGCTGCCCGACATGATCACGGGCCGCCAGACCTGGTGCCAGCTGTTCAGCGAGCCGGGCAACGGGTCCGATCTCGCCGGTCTGACGACCAAGGCCGAGCGCGACGGCGACGAGTGGATCATCAACGGCCAGAAGGTGTGGACCACCGGGGCCCACAAGGCCGACTACGCGATGCTGCTGGCCCGCAGCGATTGGGACGTGCCCAAGCACCGGGGCATCACCTTCTTCGCCATCTCGATGGACCAGCCCGGGATCGAGGTTCGCGGTCTCAAGCAGATGAACTACCACGCTTCGTTCAACGAGGTCTTCCTCACCGATGCTCGGGTGCCGCACGAGAACGTCGTCGGCGAGGTCAACGCCGGATGGGCCGCTGCGATGACGACGCTGGCCCACGAGCGAGGGCTCGGGCGCCGCGCCTCCAGGAACCGGGAGGTCTCCGGTCGGGCCGCCACCCAGGCCGCCGAGGAGGCCAGGGAGTACAACAAGACCTATATCTGGTACCCGCAGCGCGCCGGCAGGGCCGACCTGGTGCGGCCTCGGGCCGAGGCCGCCGGGCTCGCCGGCGATCCACTCGGTCGTCAGGTGGTGGCCGACATCGAGACGCTCGACAAGGTCTCGCGGTGGACGGTGGCCAGGGCCAGGGCGGCTCGGGCGATGGGGAAGAGCCCCGGTCCCGAGGGGTCGATCGCCAAGTTGGCCGGCTCCGAGATCGCCCGCCGCTGCAACGCCGCCCACACGATGATGGCTGGGGCCGACGCGATGCTCACCGGCCCCGACTCGCCTGAGAACGGCATCATCGCCGAGATCATCGTGTCGACCCCGGGGGCGTCGATCGCTGGCGGGACCGATGAGATCCAGCACGACATCATCGGCGAGCGGGCGCTCGGCCTCCCCAAGGAGCCCTCGGTCGACAAGAGCATCCCGTTCCGGGAGGTCAGGACGAACGCCGTCCGTAACCGAACAGACTGATGCGCTCGACGGCGGCGTGACCAGCTACCAGCTCTGGAGCTCGGGGAGGACCTCGGAGGCGAAGAGCTGCATGCTCGCCTTGGCCTCGTCGAAGGGCATCCCGCCGTAGCGGAAGCACGTGGCGAGCTCGAACTCACCGATGGCGTCCCGGCGCTTCTGGAACGTCTCGATCAGCTGGTCCGGCGTGCCCCAGGCGTTGGCGGCGAGGAAGCCCTTGATGTACCCGTCGACCCCGATCTTCTCGAGGAAGGCGGCCTGCTTGGCGTAGCCCCGGTAGCCGTTGATCTCGGCGAAGTGATCGCTGAACAGCTCGTAGTGCTCGAGGATGCTCATGAGGTAGATGCTCATGTGTCGCTCGGCCATCTCCCTGGCGTGGTCGGCGTCGGGGTGGCAGAACGTGAAGTCCGACGTCATCGGGGCTGGCGGCTCCGTGCCGTGCAGCTCACGATGCTGGTGGCGCCAGCCCTCGATGTGGTCGAGGCGCTTCTCCCAGTGGTTCTCGGCGAACATGACGAGATGGGCCCCGAGGCGGGCGCAGGCCGCGACCGAATCGCGCGACCCGGCGATCGCGTAGGTCCGACCCTTGAACGACTTCGTCGGGCGGGGTCGGATCTCGGTTCTCGGTTGGGGGTAGTAGGGGCCGTCGCCCTCGATGAACCCGGTCTCCAAGGCGTCGGCGATCATCAGCGACGCCTCATCGAACCGCTCCCGGGCCTCGTCCATCTCGATGCCCCGGAAGTGGCTGTACTCCCGTCGGCTAAGGCCGCGCCCGACGCCGAAGCGCACGCGACCGCCGGAGAGGTGGTCGAGCATCGAGATCTTCTCCGCCACCCGGAGCGGCTCGTTCCACGGCAGGATCACCGCGCCGGTCGCCAGGTCGATCCGCTCGGTCCTCGCCGCCAGGTACGACAGCATCTGGGTGTTGTCGGGACAGAAGCTGTAGTCGTAGAAGTGGTGCTCGACCGGCCACAGCGAGCCGAAGCCGTATTCGTCGGCCAGGAGCGCCAGCTCGATCTCCTCGTCGTACACCTGCGCGTCGCTCACCCCGTCGTACCCGTGCGAGGTGAAGATCATCTGCATGCCGACTTCCATGGCGCACCCCCGTGCTGGCCTCGATCGTTCGCGGCGGTCTCGACCGAACGCTACTCGGCGGCTGGTGGGCTCAGCGAGCTGAGGGTCCCACCCGCCGGAACCGCCCAGGGGTGATGGCGTCGACGTCGAGCTCTAGCCCGGTAGCGGCGGCGTCGAACACAGCGCTCGGCTCGCCGTCGAGCGTGAGGTCGGCGACGAGCTGACCGGCCGCTGGCGCGGTCTGGATCCCGGTGCCGCCCTGGCCGACGCACCAGATGAAGGCCGGTTCCCCCGGTTCGGGACCGATCACCATCGTCCGATCGGGGGAGAAGGTGCGCAGTCCCGCCCAGCTGGAGCGGATCGAGGTGATGCCGAGCGTGGTGGCTTCGTTGATCAGGTCGATCGCGCGGGCGATGTCGATCTCCTCGGGTCGGGCGTCGCAGGGCTCGGACGGCGTCTCGTCGGCCGGCGAGCACAGGATCTGAGCGCCGTCGGGCTTGACGTACCAGTCCTCGTGCTCGATCTCGGCGGTGAGCGGGGCCCGGGCCGGCAGGGACTCGGGCCGGGCGACCATGAACGCCGTCCGGCGGAGGGGGGTCAGACCGAGCGGTTCGATGCCGGCCCGTTGCGCCACGTCGTCGCCCCAGGCGCCGGCGGCGTCGACGACGAGATCGGCCCGCAGGTCGCCAGCCGAGGTGGTGATCGTCCAACGACCCCCCGTCCGGGACAACGACCGGGCCCGAGTCGATGTCGAGATGGTTCCCCCCATGGCGACGATGCCCCGCACGAAGCTCTGGTGCAGGCGGCCCACGTCGATGTCGGACGCCCCGGGCTCGTAGAGAGCCCGGCTCAGACGGTCGGCCCGCAGCGGTGGGAACAGATCGACCGCGTCCTCGATCGTGATCTCGGCGATGTCGGGGTTGACGGCGCGCCCCTCGGCCAGCGCTTGTTGGAAGTAGCGCTCTTGGTCGGGCCGGGCGACGCTCAGCACGCCTCTCGTCTCGAGCAGCGGTCCGTCGACCAGCTCGGGCGGGGGATGGTGGAAGTACAGCCGGCTGGCCTTCGTCAGCGCCCGGGTCGGGCCTGTGCCGTAGTTCTCGATGAACAGGGCGGCCGATCGACCGGTCGTGTGATGGGCGAGCTGGCCCTCGGCCTCGATGACCGTGATCGTCGGGCCGCTCGTATGGCGCCCGAGCGCGTAGCCGGCGCTGACACCGGCGATGCCACCACCGATAACCACGATCTCCGCTCCGTGCCCATCGTTGCTGGCCATCGGCCACAACCTATCCGATGCCCGACCGGTGCTCGTCGGTGCCCGATGATCACGTACTCGATCATCGCTAGCCGATGCCCGAGCTCTGCTCGTCGGTGACGAGTCCGCCAGTGGCCGCTAGTCTCCCGACGGACTGCAGCGACGAGCGGCGGAGGGACGATGGCCGAGATGACCGACAGCGAGCGAGACGCCTTCCTGGCCGAGCGAAGGGTAGCCGTCCTGGCGATCGAGCGAGACGGCAAGGGCCCGCTGTGCGCGCCGGTGTGGTACCGGCGCAACGCCGACGGAGGCTTCGAGCTCGCCATGGCGAACGCCTCGGCCAAGGCCCACCGGCTCCGGGCCTCGGGCCGGGCGACGTTGTGCGTGCAAGACGAGGGACGCCCCTATCGCTACGTAACGGCCGAGGGGCCGGTGATCCTGCGTGTCTTGACGCCCGAGGAGCGGCACGAAGCGCTCGTCGACATCGCTTCCCGCTACCTCGGCGACAGAGCCGGCCGGGCCTACGCCGACGGGTTTCCCGGCCACGAGGAGGCCCTCGTGACGCTGACCCCGCAGCGTTGGCGCACCGAGGTACTTGGTTGAGGTCGGAGCCGCGGGGCGGCTCCTTCGGGAGTTCGCGGGGCGAACTCCTCGGCCGTTGCGTTTCGTTGGTGCACCGAGGTACTTGGTTGGGGTCGGAGCCGCGGGGCGGCTCCTTCGGGAGTTCGCGGGGCGAACTCCTCGGCCGTTGCGTTTCGTTGGCGCACCGAGGTACTTGGTTGGGGTCGGAGCCGCGGGGCGGCTCCTTCGGGAGTTCGCGGGGCGGCTCCTTCGGGAGTTCGCGGGGCGAACTCCTCGGCCGTTGCGTTTCGTTGGTGGGCCTCTGGTACTTGGTTGGGGTCGGAGCCGCGGGGCGGCTCCTTCGGGAGTTCGCGGGGCGAACTCCTCGGCCGTTGCGTTTCGTTGGTGGGCCTCTGGTACTCGGCTGACGCGGAGCTTTCTCGGTCGAGTCGAGAGCTCAGCTCTCGCTCGGGCTGACCACGTCGAAGCCGAGATCGGCGGCAGCCGGGATCTGCCGGCGGTCGAAGGTGAGGAAGCTGACCGGCGACGGGAGCCGGGTGGCGGCCGCGAGATGGATGGCCGTGGTCAGCGTGATCCCGTAGCGGGCACCGATCTCCGTGGCGCTTGCCAGGCAGCGGCCGTCGACCGGGAGCTCCCACATCGCCTCCCAGTCGTCGCGGACTGCAGCCCACGCCGATCGCTGGCCGAGGGGATCGGCCGCGGCCTGGTGCAGCGCGAGCATCACTTCGCTGCGGGCCAGGGCGGAGGCCACCCAGTGCTCAGCGGCCCGCATCGTCTCGATGACGAGCGGCCGCTGACGATCGGCGACATAACGGCGCAGGAGGGCCGACGTGTCGAGGGCGAGGACCGTCACTGGCCGCGGGTGGCGTCGAGCAGCCGGTCGCAGCTCAGATCGGCCGGCACGGCGACCGGTGCCGGGTCGGCCGGCCGGTCGTGGCGACGCGGCGGTTCGGCCAGGCCAGCCGCCGCCAGGTCCCACAGCGTCACGCCGGCGCCGTCGGGCGCGATCGGGCCGAGCTGCGCAGTCGGGCGTCCATCGACCGTTACCAGCACCCGCTCCCCGGCGGCGGCCCGCCGGAGGACGGCGGCGACGTTGTTCCGCAGCTCCCGAACCCCGATCGGGGACCGGGCGAGCTCGGGGGGCACCGGCAGGTCGTGTCGCCAGTGGTCGGGTCGGCCCATGTAGCACAAGTGTACACAATCGGATTTGTCGCCGTGGGGATCGTCTTCTACGGTGACCAGCGGCCGTTGTCCCGCACCACCGACAGAGCCCACACCACCGACAGAGAGGTCTCCCACCATGAACTTC
>JAOTYQ010000347.1 GCA_029861725.1 Acidimicrobiia bacterium
AAGGTGGAGCAGCGGCGGGGGGAGCCGCTCCGGGGACGTGGTCCATCGCTGCCGTTCGCGATGTTGAACTCCTCCAAAGAGGCGGTGACGGTCGATCTCAAGAAGCCCGAGGGTGTGGAGCTGGTCCACGAGCTGGCGGCAGTGGCCGACGTCGTGCTGGTCAACTACGCCCCCGGAGTGCCAGAGCGGCTCGGGATCGGCTACGCCGACCTGTCGAAGGTGAACGAGCGATTGGTCTTCGCCCACGCCACCGGCTTCGGCCTCGACGGAGATGCTTCGGTCCCGGCGATGGACATCACCGTGCAGGCTCACACGGGGGCGATGAGCGTCACCGGCTTTCCCGGCGAGGGTCCGGTCAAGGCCGGCGTCGCCTACGTCGACTTCCTCGGCGGAACCCATCTCTACGGCGCGATCACAACGGCGCTGTTCGAGGTCGCCCGGACGGGGCGCGGCCGATCCGTGGAGATCTCGATGGCCGACGCCGCCTACATGCCGCTCACCACGAACCTCGGTGGCTGGTACCAGACCGGGGAGACCCCTCGGCGGGGCAACAAGCACGCAGCTCTCGGGGTTGCCCCTTACGACGTCTACCCCTGCGCCGATGGCCACGTGGCCCTCATCGTGGTCAGCAACCGGCACTGGCGCTCGGTGCTGGAGGTCATCGGCCGAGCGGATCTGATCGACGATCCCCGCTACCGGGGCAATCAGGGTCGAGTCGATCACATGAACGAGGTCGACAGGCTCGTCGGAGACTGGACGGCGACCCGTGACCGAGACGATGTCGTCGCCGCCCTCCAAGGAGCGCACGTGCCAGCGGCCGCCGTCCGAGTCGTCGATGAGGTCGTACGGGACGAGGTCCAGCACCGTCGGGGGGCGCTCGAGTGGGTCGACCATCCGGAGCTCGGCGTCGTGCCCCTGCCCAACAGCCCGATCCGGTGGCACGAGAGCGAGCTGCGCCCGATCGTGGCCAGTCGGGAGCTCGGTGCCGACAACGTGGCGGTCTACGGGGAGCTGGTCGGACTGAGCCCAGGCGAGGTGGCGGACCTGGCCGCCCGCGAGATCATCTGAGCTGGTGTCGCGGGTCCGCGCTCAGGCTTGCAGGACCGCGATCCGGCGGGCGAGGTTGGGGTCCGGCCAGGCCCAACCGAGGAGGTCGAGGATCGTCCGGGCCGACCGAAGGATCAGATCCTCCCGGTGGTGGGTGGCGATCACCTGGAGGCCGACCGGCAGGCCGACCCCGGTGACTCCTACCGGGATCGACGCCGCCGGCTGACCGGTCAGGTTGAAGGGGAGCGTGAACGGGACGGCGTGCTGCCAGCGGTCGAACTCCGTCGAGTGGTAGGTGATGTGAGCCGGCGGTGCCGTGGTCGGCATCGTCGGGGTAAGGAGCAGGTCGTAGTCGAGGTGCAGCCGTCGCATCCTGGCCACCAGCCGGGCCCGGGCTGCGTGGGCGGCGTCGAGCGCCTCCACCCCGACGTCGAGTCCTTCCTCGGCCAGCTTGCGGTATTCCGGGTCGAGGTCGTTGCGACGCTCCGGAGGGATCGATCGGAGCCGGTGGGCGAACCCCGCCTTCCAGTACTTCTCGAATTGCGGGCGGAGCGGCTCGATGATCTCGTCGAGCTCGATCACGTCGGTTCCGTCGATCGCCACCCGGTCGATCGCCGCCCGACAGATCCGACCCACCTCCTGATCGACCTCCGCTCCGCCGAGCCGATCGCTGTAGGCGATCTTCAGGTCTCGAAGGCTGTCGTTCAGGCCAACGCGCCAATCGCGCGGGTCATAGGGCAGGGCGTGCCAGTCACGGATGTCGGGGCGGGACATCACGTTCAGCAGTAGCGCGGCGTCCTCGACGGTCCGGGTCATCGGCCCGTTCGCCACCAGCGAGCTGTACGGGGACTCCACCGGCGCCTGCGGCACCCGGCCATGGGTTGGCTTCAGACCGACGAGACCGCAATAGCTTGCCGGGATCCGGATCGAACCGCCACCGTCGTTTCCGTGGGCGGCCACGCCGATACCAGCTGAGAGGGCCGCCGCTGCCCCTCCGGACGAACCGCCCGGTGAATAGTCGAGATTCCACGGGTTTCTGGTGATGCCGCAGGCGGGGCTGTCGGTTATCCCCTTCCAGCCGAACTCCGGTGTGGTCGTCTTGCCGAGAAGCAGCGCTCCGGCGTCGCGTAACCGGGCAACGACGGGGGCATCGACGAGCGCCTTCAGCTCCGAGGTCACCCGCGATCCCTCCCGGGTCGGGAGGCCGGACATCGCGACGATGTCCTTCACGGTGATGGGCACGCCGTCGAGGTCGCCGGTACGCTCGCCGCGCTGCCAGCGGTTGGTGCTCTGCTGGGCGGCGGCCCGTACCGCGTCCCGGTCGACGGCCGCGAACGCGTTGATCTTCGGGTCGATCCGGCCGATCTGCGTCAAGTGGTAGTCGACCACCTCGAGAGGGGTCAGTTCGGCTCGGCGGTAGGCGCTCAGTAGGCCTTTGACGGTGTCGGGAACGTCGCTCACATCTCTCCTGGGCTGGCGCGAGAGATCGTCCGCGACTCAGCCGGTCGGTGCCCGCAAACCTAACTGTTACACCTTCGGCAGGGTAGTGGCCACGTGCGTCGATCGATGGCGAACCAGGATCGAGGACGGCTCCGCCGCATCGACCGACGTGGTCAGGGCGAGCGGGTGGCTGCCGGGCGCGGCCCGTGGGGGCTGTCGAGGCCCGCCCACTCCAGATCGGCGATCGTGACCAGGCCCTGGGTGACCAAGTACTCAACCAGCGTCTCGGAGGACTGCACGAACGACACACGCTGCTTGCGGAGCTTCGAGCGAAGCCGCTGAAGGGTGTTGTCGACCGTCTTGTGCGATACCCCCCAGATCTCTGCGATCTCGCCGTGGGACGGGAGCGGGCCGAGCCGACCGGTCAGTCGGCCCTGCGCCATGACCACCACGAAGTCCAGCTCCCGAGGCGTCAGGATCGTGCCGTAGGTGATCGTGTCGACCCCGGTGTCACGTTCGCCGACGTGGAGCTTGTGGCGACCGCTCGGGTCGTCGTCGAGCTCGTAGTCGAGCTGGTACCTCGTCGGCCCAGCGGTCAGGGAGACCTCGCCCCCGAGTCCGAGCAGCGGACTCGCTGCGCCCGGCTGCATATCGAGAACGGAGCCGTCTGCGCCGAGCATCGTCAAGCGGAGCCTGCTGCCGAGGTTCTCCAGCCACCAGGTTCCCGATCGGAGGCGGAATCGGCCCGCTTTGCGGTGCAGGTAGCCGTTGTCGTCGAGGATCAGGTCGGCATCGCGCCCGAACGTGAGGTCCGAGGTCGGCTGATAGATCTCGCCGACGAACCGAACCGTGAGATTAGTCGCCCCGGGGTCTCGCTGGGTTTCCGTCATGAGGATCGTCCGGCACCGGGTCGCGGGAGCGACCGAACCAGCCCGAAGAATAGCTCGCGACCTGACCGGAGCGCTGGTTCGGGCGAGCGACCCGACCAGTCTCGACTGCTGGCGATCCTTCGACCCGAGGACGCCGCGCTCGTATCGGCTCCGACTCCGGCGATGGCAAACCCGAAGCCAACCCGCTCGGTGTGTGCCAACCGACGGTGCTGAGCTAGCGTCCACGATGTGAACTATGGCAAAGACATAGAGTTCTGGGTCGATCCCATTTGACCGTGGTGCTGGGTGACGGCCCGTTGGGTCGTCGACGCCGTGGCTCCCGAGCGAGATCTGTCCATCACGTGGCAGCCGATCAGCCTGCTCGAGAAGAACCAGCCCGCCGAGGACAGCGAGTACTATGCCGCCTCGTATCAAACGCATCGCTACCTCCGGGTGATGGAGTCGGTCCGGGCGGCCGAGGGTGACGATGCGGTCTTCCCGCTCTATTGGGAGTACGGGAGGCGGATCCATCACGACCGCGACCGAGACTTCCCCGCCGCCGATGCGCTGAAGGCGGTCGGGCTCGACGAGCGTCACGCCGCCGCGTTCGACGACGAGACCTGGGACGAGGAGATCAAGAAGCGAATGGCCGTCGGGATCGAGCTCGCCGGCGAGGACATCGGCACCCCGATCATCGCCTTCGACGACGACGACGGTCAGCGGGTCGGTCTCTTCGGACCGGTGATCACTCGCGTCCCGACCCCCGAGCAGTCGCTCCGGTTGTGGGACAGCTTCATCGGCATGGCGACGGTCCCCGGGTTCTGGGAGCTCAAGCGGACCAGGACGGAACGACCGGAGTTCGGCGAGCGGCCCTGAGGCAGTGGCCGCCGACAAGGTCGACACGACCAGGCTCCAACGCCTCGCTCGGGCCTACACCGAGTCGGCGGTGTTCTACGCTGCGATCGACCTCGAGCTTTTCACCCACGTGGCCAACGGGGCCGGCACGGTGACCGAGCTCGCCCCGGCGATGGGGACGAGCGAGCTCAACGCCGAGCGACTCGTCGCCGTGTGCCTGGCCCTCGAGCTGCTCCGGCGCGACGGTGACCGGCTCATCAACGCCCCCGACTGCGAGAAGTTCTTGGTCAAGGGGTCCGACCGCTATGCCGGACCGTGGATGGAGTTCACCAGGCCCGAGGTCCCGAGCTGGTTCGATCTGACGGCGAAGCTGACCGACCCGACCCCGCCCCGCACGCTCGGGCTGTACGAGGGCCTGACCGTGGAGCGGGCCCGCCGCTATCACGAGGCCACCTACAGCATCGGCATGGGGGCCGGCCGGCGGTTCTGCCGCCAGGTCGACCTCACCGGCCGGCGACGGCTCCTCGATCTCGGGGGTGGATCCGGGGCTTACAGTATCAACGCCGTCCAGGCGTACCCAGGTCTCGAGGCGATCGTGTTCGACCTTCCGCCGGTCACGGTCGTCACCGCCGAGTATCTAGAGGCGAACGGCGTCGCCGACAGGGTCTCCACGGTCGGTGGCGACTTCATCGCCGATCCGCTGCCGACGGGGTGCGATGTCGCGGTGATGGCGTCGAACCTGCCGATCTACGACGCCGACAACATCCAGAAGGTCGTGTCCAAGACCTTCGCCGCCCTCGAGCCAGGAGGCGAGATGCACCTCGTGGGCGAGATGCTCGCCCCGGACGGCGTCGGTCCTCTCGACGCAGCTCTGTGGGGGATGGCCGAGATCCACTATGGCAGCGGTGGCCGGGCCCACTCGATCACCGAGTGCCTCGGGTACTTCGAACGGGCGGGCTTCGAGTCGGTGAGCGAGGCGCCGTTCGTGGCCGGTGTGCTCCACCGAGTGAGCGGCACCAAGCCCGGGGGCTAGCAGCGCCGGTCGATCAGAGGCGTATCTCGTCGTCGTAGTCGCCGGTGTCGGCGACGGGACGCCCACCCCGATAGTGGGTCACCGTGTCGTCGTCGTTGGTCATCAGGTATCGGTAGCCGTGCTGCTGGCGCTCGGCGTGGGCGCCGAGGTCGATCGCGATGCTCGTGTCCCAGGTCCTCGGGTCGACCTGGATCGCCAAGCCAGGGCCGCGGTCCTCATAGGCCTCGGACGTCGGGACCTTCCGCTCGGCCCGCCAGATCACCTTCACCGCCTTGACCCTCGCCTCCAGCACACCGTTGCACCGCAGATAGATCCACCCGGAGCGACGGAGGTAGTGGGGGAACGTGTGGGCCGACAACCAGTCGGCGCCCACCATCGGATCGACGGCATCGACGGGCAGCGACATATCGAGATCGCCACCCAGCGGCGAGATCTTGTCGGACTCCGACGAGGGGTTCTTCGTGGCCCGGGGGGCAGCCGTGGGTTGCGGTGCAACCTTCTGTGGCATGGCGAGACACT
The DNA here is from genome assembly GCA_029861725.1 of Acidimicrobiia bacterium. Taxonomy (GTDB): domain Bacteria; phylum Actinomycetota; class Acidimicrobiia; order Acidimicrobiales; family SZUA-35; genus CADEDH01. Next base: position 5,764 of record JAOTYQ010000347.1, read on the forward strand.
CGAGACATGCTGCACGCAGCTCGTCGTGTTCGCAGTACTCGATCGCTGCCCCTGCTTTGGTTCCCATGCCCTCGTATCCCCACTTTCACTGCGTAGTGCCCGGCAACAACTTTCGCACTCTAGTTGGACAGCAACCAGACCTCGGCGGCTCAACCCAAAGGCGACACAATCACCACAGGAATGTCACGTGACACAGCGACAGATCCGGTGTATAAACCCCAGCCAGAGGACCAGGCATCTCAGTTCTCGTCGGGGTCGTTCTCGGCTTGGACCGTGATCTGAATCGCCGCGCTGAGCGCTGAGTTGGCAGGATTCCCGCCGGCGGGACCGTCGGAGCGAACCTGGTAGCGGTACGACGTGCCGGGGGTGAGATCGGGGAGCTGCCGGTCGACGAAGCGGGTGATCCCTGCGGGGGTCGAGCCTACGAGGTTGCCGTCGCGGAATACCGTGTAGCCGTCGAGGCCGCCGGTGTCGGCCGGTGCCGTCCACATCAAGACGACCAGCTCGTTGCGGTACTCGCCGATTACAGCGGTTGGTGGTTCCAGGGTCGGCACCGTGCTCGTCGAGCTCGAAGTGCTCGACGACGAGGAAGACGACGAGCTGCTGGTCGAGGTCTCGGTCGTCGAAGATGACGACGCCGTCGTCTCGCTGCTCGACGTCGACGAGTCGGTCGTCGACGAGTTCTCGGTGGTGGTGGTGGTGGCCTCGGTCGCGGTGGAGCCGCTGGTCGAGGCCGTGGTGGCCGACGTGGTCGCCGTGGTGCTGGGCCCTGCCTCGGAACTGGTGGTCGTGGCTTCGGGCGTCGATGTGGCGCT
>JAOTYQ010000348.1 GCA_029861725.1 Acidimicrobiia bacterium
GTGCTCGGCCCAGCCGAGGGGCGATGCGCCGTAGTTCGGATCGACGACGTCGGGGTCGGCGCCCATCCCCACCAGCGCCCGGGCCAGCTCGACGTCGTTGGCCAGGGCGGCGCTGTGGAGGGCCGTGATGCCGGCCCCGCTCGACCGGGCGTTGATGTCGAACCCGAGCCGCTGGAGCTCGGCCACAATCGGGAGCCGTTCGCCCGCTGCGATGTCCTTGATGAGGCCCGGACTGCGATCGATCGTCTCCGCGAGCAATCCGGGGTGACGCTCCGTGTGCTGCCGGAGCTCGGCCGGCGTGGCGGTACGGGCCAGGAGCACGAACCGCTCGGCCGGCGTCATCGTCACGTCCATCCCGGCTTCGGCGAGGACGGCGAGCACGGCGTCGTTCCCGGCACCAGCGGCCAGCCGCACCGGCAGCTGTTGCGAGCGACCGACCGGTCGGTCGAGATCGAGGCCGAGCCCGACGAGGAAGCGCATCCGGCGGGGGAGGTTCCTGATCGCTGCCACCTCGAGCTCGTCATGGAGCAGCTCGCCTGGCGGGGTGAGCCGCGTACCGAACCGGCGGTACCAGGGTCCGCCCTGGTCGATCCCGAGCCCGAACTCGACCAGGAGCTGGAGGTGGGCCGGATCGTCGTTTGCCGATCCGGCGAGACCGTTGTTGTAGAGGGCTTGACCATCGTTGGGATCGGCCCCCGCTTCCAGCAAGAGCCGGGCCAGAGCGAGCCCGTGCGGGTGGGGCGGCTGGTCCTGCTCACCTCGGCCGAGCGCACCGGTGAGGGCGGTGAACGGCGGGACGAGGCCCCGCCAGAGGAACCCCGCGTTTGGATCGGCTCCTCGGTCGAGTAGGAGCCGGGCCGTCTCGAGCGTCGACCGGTCGGGCTGGCCGGTCTCGATCCGGGAATAGGTGCAGTACAGGAGCAGAGGCCAGCCGTTGGGCCCGCATGGAGCATCCAGCCGGTCCGGCTCCTCGTCCAGGCGGTCGGCCAGCGCCCGGCGATCGCCGACGGTTGCCAGGCCAGCCATCGACGCCGACCCTAGCCCAGGCTCGGCCGCCAGCAGCCGTCTCGCTTCCTCGATCCGGTCCCGAGGATTGGCGGCGCTGTAAGACCCGCAGGCGTAGACGATGAACCGGTTCGCAGCGTCGAGCCCTTGGGGCACGTCGTCGGGGTCGGCCCAGGCGAAGGCCCCGATCAGTCGGAGCTGATCTCGCAGCTTGATCCAGCTGGCGAAGCCGTAGAGTCGAGCGACGACCAGCTGGGCGTCGGTGAGCCTGAACCGCGAGAGCGGGTCGCCGGCCTGGGCCGACGACCCGAGGGCGGGATGGAACTCGGCCACGAGCTGGCGAGCGCCGTCGTCGCCGGAGCGCGCCAGGTCGCGGACGAGCTTCGCCTGGCTCTTGAGGTGCTCGAGCGACGGGTTCTCGGGCAGTGGGATCGATGGCACGGCTGGCCCCCTCTCGCTGATGCCCGTTGTCCGCACGTCGGGCCGAAAGAGGTGGATCCGGCACGATGACAAGCGTTCTCAGGTGGGCTTCGCCCTCTCCGCGGACCGGCAGCGTCCTGCGCGCTGATCCGGCGAGGCTAGCCGCCAACTCCCGCCTCTGTCAGGGGGCACAGGCCCGGGCACCAGCGGCTGGGTACCAGGTGGCCGTCCTCGCCTAGTGTTCGGGCATGACGGTTGCCACTGCTCACGCCCTCCTCACCGCCGACGAGATCACGGAGACCGCGGCGCTCGTGCGCTCGCTCGGACTGGCCGATGACGACACGACCTTCCGGCGAATGGCTGTCGCCGAAGGCCAAGACGCCGAGCGGCACATCGAGGTCTGGCTGTTTCGACCCGGGCCTGCTGAGATCGACGAGCTGGTCGTGTCGCTATCGACCGGCCGGCTCGTGTCCAAGCACACGGTCACCGGCCAGTATCCCCAACCCGGGTTCGGCGAGCTCTTCGCTGCGATGGATGCGGTCCGGACCGACCCCGGGGTGGCCGAGGCCGTGGCTGAACGGGGGATCACCGACCCGAGCCGCCTCCAGGTCGATCCATGGCCGACCGGCAACATGGGGTTGTCGATCGAGGACGGACACCGGTCGGTCCGATGCGTGCTCTTCTACCGAGATGAGGAGAACGACAACGGCTACTCCCGTCCCGTCGACGGCCTCATGGTGTTCGTCGATCTCGACGACATGGAGGTCTACCACATCGAGGACATCGGCACGTGGCCGCTGGCGGACGAGGTCAGCAACTACCAGGCGGGCAGCGTGACCCCGCGCACCGGGCTCCGAACGATCGACATCACCCAGCCGGATGGCGCGAGCTTCACCGTCACCGACGGCAACCACGTCCGGTGGCAGAACTGGGACGTCCGCGTGCTGTTGGACCACACCGAGGGGCTCGTGTTGCAGTCGCTCGGGTGGACCGACGGCGAGCGGCGCCGGCCGATCCTGCGCCGGGCGAGCCTGGCCGAGATGGTGGTCCCCTACGGCGAGGTCCGGGAGACCCAGGCGTTCAAGAACGCGCTCGACGTCGGTGAGGTGGGGCTCGGTCGGTGCGTGAACTCCCTGCAGCTCGGCTGCGACTGCCTCGGTGACATCACCTACCTCGACGGGGCGTGGTGCTTCGACGATGGCAGCCCGGTGCAGATCGACCAGGCGATCTGCATCCACGAAGAGGACTTCGGGATCGGGTGGAAGCACACCGACATGGCCACCCAGATCCCCGAGGTTCGCCGGAGCCGTCGCCTTGTGATCAGCTCGATCTTCACGGTCGGCAACTACGACTATGGCCTCTTCTGGTACCTCTACCTCGACGGCACGATCCAGATGGAGTTGAAGCTCACCGGCATCGTCACCACGATGAGCTACACCGAGGGTGACGACCTGACCTACGCCGCGCTCGTGGCCCCTGAGGTGGCGGCTCCGATCCACCAGCATCTGTTCTGCGCCCGCTTCGATCTCGAGGTCGACGGACCCGTCAACACGGTCTATCGGGTCGATGTGGAAACCGACGAGCCAGGTGACCACAACCCTCACCACAATGCGTTCCGAGCGGTTGCCAACCGCCTGGAGACCGAACAGCAAGCGATCGCTGACGTCGACCCGGCCAAGGCCCGGACGTGGCGGATCGTGAACGAGCAGGCCACCAACCGGTTGGGCCAGCCGACCGGCTACAAGCTGCTACCGGCCGATTCGCCGACGATGTTCGCCCGTCCCGAGTCTCGCATCGCAGGCAGGGCGGGGTTCGCCGCCCACAACATCTGGGTGACGCCGACCGACCGCACCCAGCGGTTCCCCGCTGGGAACCACGTCTCGCAGAGCCGGCCGGAAGGACAGGGTCTCCCGGCTTGGACCGATGCCGACCGTCCGATCGCCGGCACCGACATCACGTTGTGGCACACGTTCGGCCTGACCCACAGCGCGCGCCCGGAGGACTACCCGGTGATGCCGACCGAGTACGCCCGCTGCACCCTCGTGCCGTTCGGCTTCTTCGACCGCAATCCGGCCCTCGACGTTCCCCCGAACGAGCACTGCCACTGAGCAGCGCGAGGTGGCGGCACGCCCTCAGGCCGATGAGCTACTTGCCCCGGGGGGCCAGGAACTAGCGTCTCGGTCCATGGACCGTCCGCTATCCGATCTGCTCGTCCTCGACCTGACCCGAGCGCTCGCTGGGCCGATCGCCGGGCGGCTCCTGTCCGATCTCGGGGCCGACGTCGTCAAGGTCGAGCCGCCGGCCGGCGATCTGACCCGGGCAACGAAGCCGCGCCAGGACTCGATGGCGGTGTACTTCGTACAGGCCAACGTCGGCAAGCGCTGCGTCTCGATCGACCTGACGACCGCCGACGGTCGTGATCTGTTCCTGACGATGGCCGAGCGAGCCGACATCGTGCTCGAGAACTTCCGGCCCGGGGTGATGGACCGCCTCGGCCTCGGCTACGAGGCGTTGTCGGCGGTGAATCCCCGCATCATCCTGGCGTCGGTGAGCGGCTACGGCCACGGCAACGTGTGGTCGCATCGGGGGGCGTTCGCCGCTGCGGTGCAGGCCGAGACCGGGCTCACGGCCGACATCGCGAAGCGGCGAGGGGTCACTCCTCGCAACGATCCGGTCTCCCAGGCCGACGTGTACGGCGGCCTCCACGCCCTGGCAGCCATCCTGGCCGCCGTCCATCACCGCGACCGAACGGGCGAGGGCCAAGCGGTGGACGTCGACATGGCCGAGGCGACACTGGTGGCGAACGATATGACCACCACCAATCTGCGGCCCGACCACGAGGTCACCGACGGGTTCCGATCGGGCAGCAACTGGCCGCCCTGCTACCAGCTGGCCACCGGCCGGTGGGTGACGGTCACGGCCGACCCTGCGGTCGAGGGATCGTTCAGGGCGTGGTGCAATGCGCTCGGCCGTCCCGAGCTGCGGGAAGACCCACGTTTCACCACCATGGCCGGCCGGCTCGAGCACGCGGCCGAGCTCGACGCCATGATCGCCGAGTGGATCGCGAAGTTCGAGACCGCGGCCGAGGTGGAGGAGGCGATCGGATTCTCCACCATCCTCGTGGCCGACGTGCGAACGGCGCCCGAGATCCACGAGACGGACTGGGCCGAGGACCGGGGCGCGTTCGTCGACGTGCCGGTCAAGCCCGGGAGCGCGCCGGTGACCGTTCCCCAGTCGCCGTGGCGGTTCAGCAAGAGCCCGACGGGAGCCGTACCCCGCGTCGGGTTCCGCGGCCAGCACAACCGGGAGGTGCTCGGCGAGGTGCTCGGCCTGAGCGCCGAACAGGTCGACGACCTCGAAGCCCGCGACGTGATCAGCGCCCGCCTCCCGTCGTGGCTGTCCGACGGGACCGCAAGCGGCGAAAAATGAAGCCCTGACCACCGCCGAGGGGGACGACGCTACAAATTTCGGGTGGGCCTCGGCTGGGACGACGGCCCCGCCACGACCGGGGATCGGCTGCTCAGTAGCTCCGGGGCAGCCCGAGCACGTTCTGAGCGATGAAGTTGCAGGTCATCTCCTGGCTCACCGGAGCGAGCTTCTGCAGCCGGGCCTCCCGCCAGTAGCGCTCCACGTGGTACTCCGTGGCGTAGCCGAGTCCGCCATGGGTCTGCATCGCCTGGTCGGCGGCGAAGAAGCTCGCCTCGGCGGCCAGGTACTTCGCCGTGTTGGCCTCCTCGCCGCACTCGAGCCCGTTGTCGTACCGCCAGGCTGCCTTCAGCATCATGGTGAAGGCGGCATGGAGGTCCATGTGGGCCCGGGCCAGGGGGTGAGAGATCGCTTGGTTGGCGCCGATCAGGCGACCGAAGACCGAGCGCTCTTTGGCGTAGCTGACCGCTCGCCGCAGGGCCGCCTCGCCGATGCCGCACGCCATGCCGGCGAGGAGGATCCGCTCCGGGTTGAGCCCGTGGAGGATGTGCTGGAAGCCCCGGCCTCGCTCTCCGACCATCCGCCACCCCTCGACGGGCAGCTCGTCGTAGGCGACCTCGCAGGAGGCGACGGCGTTGCGGCCGACCTTGGGAATCGGAGCGATGTCAACATGGTCCGGGTTGAGGTCGGCGAGGAAGAGCGTGAGCCCGCCGAACCCCTCGCCGGGCTCGCCGTCGGTCCGGACGAGCAGCAGCACGACCTCCGACTCGAGCGCCTTGGACGTCCAGATCTTGCGGCCGGTGATGATCCACCCGCCCATGCCGTCCTCGACGGCCCGGGTGGCGATCCGGCTCGTGTCGGTGCCGGCGTCGGGCTCGGTGACGCCGAACGCGACGTGCAGGTCGCCGGCGGCGGCCCGGGGGAGGAAGGTCTCCTTCAGCTGTTCGTTGCCGAACTTCACCACCGGGTTGAGACCGAACATCGTGAGGTGGAGTGCGGTCGAACCGTTCATGCCGGCACCGGATGCCGCAACCCGGTTGAGGACCAGCGCTCCCTCGGTGATGCCCTGACCGCCGCCCCCGTACTGCTCCGGGATGGCTATCCCGATCCAGCCACCGTCGGCCATCTGCTTGTAGAACTGCCACGGGAACTCGTGGTTGGTGTCGCGCTCCGACCAGTAGGTGTCGTCGAATTGGGCACACACCCGGTCGACGGCATCGACGATCGCTTCGTGGTCGGGATTGGACTCGAAGTTCATGGGCTTGCTCCTGTGCGTACCACACCCGTCCCGGACATGACCGGACCTGCCGCAGTATTCATCGTTGCCGGCGCTCGGCGCCAGCCGCGGCGTTCTCGTGTGAAGCGATGGTGGCGGGCGACGTGCGCTACCGTGCCGCGATGGGCAACGGGATGGGCGCCGGTTCGCTGTCGGCCGAGGCGCTCGCCCGACTCGAACGGGCCAAGAGCGAGCCGCTCCGCCCGCCGGCTCTCGTCGATCACGCACGGGTGGCGGGGTGGCGGCAGACCATCCATGACGGGTGGGTGAAGGGCGATCCTCCGCCAGGAGCCTGTGGCCATCACGAGCGCCTGCTCGGCGGGGTGCGGTGCCTCGTGACCGGGTCGCTCGAGGAGGCCGATGCCCCCCGACCGGTCGTGATCTACTGCCACGGCGGGGGCTACGCGCTTGGCAGCCCCGAGGTCGCCGTCCCGATCA
>JAOTYQ010000349.1 GCA_029861725.1 Acidimicrobiia bacterium
CACCCGGGCGGGCCGACGAGGACGAGGTGAGCGTCGGGCACCAATGCGACGACGTCCGACCAGAGATCTACCACGAAGCCGGCGTTCTTGCGTCGTGACCGATCGCCTACGACGAGAGCGAACCGGCGGTCGATGAGCTCGGGTATGGCGACCGGTTCGGCCATCGAGAGCGCACCGGTCATCGCGTTCGGGACGACGATCGCCTTGGCCGCCGCCTCGGGAACGTGGCGGCAGAGGCGGCCGCGAGCGGCCCCGCTCACGCAGGCGAGCACGTCGGCCGACCGAATCGAGCGCCGGTAGGCTGGGGGCAGCAGCAGCCGCTTGAGAGGCCCGAAGTCCGAGGGACGGTCCATCGGCAGCATGTCGTGCACGGTCAGCACGCGGCGAGCGCCACCGCTCCGCCACGGGATGAGCTGCTTCGATCCGAACACGACGTCGGCGCCGAGCCGCTCTGCCAAGGTCCCGGCCGCCGCGACCTCCCACATCGAGTCGGGGACCGTCGATCCCCGAGCCGTCGCATGGACCCGTTCGGGAGCGACCCCGAGCTCGTCGACGAAGAACGGTACCGCCCCCGGCTGACAGTGGGCGTGCACCGTGACGTCGTCACGGTCGCCCAGGGCGCGGGTGACCTCGACCGTGTACCGGATCATCCCGCCGAGGCCGCCCTCGGCCGGAACGTGCGACCCGAGGACGAGCCAACGCGCTCTGCTCACGTTGCGGCGATTGCCGGGTTGAGGGCCTGCTCGATCGCTCGGAGACGCATAGCCCGTCGGGCCCGGGCCGCGACGAAGAAGGCGAGCCCAACCGCACCGACGATCGCCGGCGTCGACCGCCCCTGCGACCAGTAGAGGTAGCGCGGCACCTCCAGCAGCCCGGTGTAGAGGATCGGGTAGAGGAACACGCCGGTCGGTCGCCCGTGAAGGAAGCTCAGGTGCACCAGGCCGATCACGAACCCGACGACGAGAAGGAAGGAGAAGCCGCCGATCCCGCCGTAGTCGGCGAACGGGCTGGCCAGGCCGCTCGTGTTGTTGAACTCGGGGTTGCCGAACCGGCGGAGGAGATCCCACCGCTCGCCGGTGGCGTCGTCGGTGGCGTCGCCACCCAGCTGGCTCCCGGGTGGGACCTCCCACACGAACGCCGTTGTGTACACCGGGAGACCGTCAGAGGTACCCGAACCATGGCGGAGGAGGATGGCTCCGTTGTTGTGGGCGGTCACGTAGTAGCCGAGCAGCCGCTCACTTGCGAACGCGGGCAAGCTCTGATCGGTGTTCGACGAGTAGAAGGTCCAGCTCCGGGACGCCTCCGATCCCGCAAAGCCGGCGACGAGCACGACGAGCGCGAGCAGAGGCGAGAGTGCCAGCCAGAACCGGCCGCGGACCCGGGACCGCTGGTGGGCCGCCATCGCTCGCAAGACGAGAACCGGCACGAGCAGCTCGGCCAGGGCGAGCCGCTCGGCCAGCAGGAACGCCCGGGTCGCCGCGAGCAGGATCACGGCCCGGTAGGTCCAACGCACGGCCCGGCTCGGGCGGTCGAGATCGACGATGACCCCGACGATCACCGCAGGCATCGCGACCTGGGCCAAGGTCGTGATGCCGGGCAGCGTCTCGAGCTTCTGCTTGATCGGCAGCTTGAAGTTGTCCTGGGTCTCCAGCACGTCGACGACGTCGGCAGTCGACAACCCGAGCCGGATGCCGTTACCCAGCCACACGGCATACCCGAACAGGGTGATCCCGATCAGGACCGGGTAGGCCCGGCGCAGCAGTATCGACGCAGTCGGCGAGAGCCCCGGCCAGCTCTGTCGGGGCCGGGACGAGGGGTCGCGTTCGGTCAGAGCAGCCATCGCCGCCCCCACCATCAAGGCGACCGCTCCGGCGAACATGAGGAACACGGTCCAGTCGTCGAGCGCCTTGTCGGTGCGCCACGCCCGCTCGAAGGTCGACTCGGGCGTCGCCCCCGCCACGAGCAGCGTCGTCACGACGATCAGCGCGACCGGTGCTACCGGCCACAACCACCACACCGAGCGCCTCATGCCGCCCCCACCGATGGCCAGCCACCGACTTCGGCGGAGCGAAGCCACGGCTCGGCTCCGCTCACGACGACCGCTGCGAAGGATCCCACATACCGACCAGTGCCAGCAGGGTTGGCGGAGATACCGCCGGAGTAGGTGCACCGGGGGTCATCCTCCCCAGAGTGGCCAGTTCTAGCGGTTGTCGGTACTTCACGACCATTGTCGCGCACTGGTATGTGGTCCCATGAGAAGTCTGGAAACCATCCCTGCTGTCAGACGCATCGCCGAGTCGTCTCGACGCGGCGGCGGGCGACGGGCCCACGGTCGCTCGCGCTACGACCGGTGGCCGCTCCGGCACGACCTCGGCCCGCACGATTCCGGCGGCGCTGTCGGCTCGGAGGGTCGAATCGACCGGCCATGATTGCGGCGTCCGAACGATCCGAACGAGGGAACAGCCCACCGGCCGGCGCTACGACGCAGCGGGCGCCGGAGCCAGCAGAATCGATCTACGACGCGTCGGCCCGGTTCCGACCGATCGAGAGCCTCCGCGAGCTGTGGTCGTACCGGGAGGTCGTGTGGTCGTTCGGGCTGCGTCGGCTCCGAACGCGCTACAAGCAGGCCGTGTTCGGTGTCGGCTGGGCGGTGGTGCAACCGCTGGCTTTTCTCGCGCTGTTCCTCGTTTTCCTCGACCGCGCCGTCGGCTCCTCTGACGACTCCTATGCCGCAGGGTCCTACGCCGCGCTCGTCGGCTGGCAGTTCGCCAGCACCGCGATGACCGCCGGCGGCTCCGCGCTCGTCACCGAGTCGGGCATGCTGCGGAAGGTCTTCTTTCCCCGGGAGGCCCCGGTGCTCGGGGCGATCGGTGCCTACCTTCCCGACCTCGCGATCAACACCGTTCTGTTGCTCGTGCTCGTGCCCTTCCTGGGCGGCACGATCAGCTGGGTCTCGTTTCTCTTGCCGATCCCCTACCTCGCGTTGTGCCTGACGGCGGTCGCCGTTGGAATCCCCTTCGCCGCGCTGGCCGTCTACTACCGAGATTTCCTCTACGCACTCCCGATCGGCATCCAGCTGCTCCTCTTCGCCAGCCCCGTCGCCTACCCAGTCACCCAGCTCCCGGCCCAATGGCGTCATCTCTATGCGTTCCTCAATCCCATGGTCGGTCCGCTCGATGCGCTCCGCCGCCTCTTCGGTGAGGGGGTCGCACCCGACTGGAGCCTGCTCGTGGCGAGCGGCGCGTCGACCATGCTGATTCTCGTCACCGGCTACCGGCTGCTCAAGGCGCTCGACCGCCGCATGGCCGACGTGGTGTGACCATGTGGGCAGTCAAGTTCGAAGGAGTGACGAAGCGGTACCGCAGGGATCGGCTCAAGTATCGTTCCCTGCGAAGCGATCTCACGAACCTCGCCCGGCGGGTCACCTTCTCGCCGCAGCGCGTTGCCCGGGATGAGATCGAGGCGCTGTCGAACATCGACCTGGAGATCGAAGCCGGGACGTCCTCGGCGATCGTCGGGCGAAACGGGGCCGGGAAGTCGACGGCGCTCCGACTGATCAGCCGTATCACCTACCCGACCGAGGGAAGGGTCCGCGTCCGAGGTCGAGTCGGCGCGCTGATCGAGATCGGCGCGGGTGTTCATCCCGAGCTCTCCGGCCGGGAGAACATCTGGCTCTATGGGAGCTTCCTCGGCATCAGCCGGGCCGACATCCGCCGCCAGTTCGATCACATCGTCGAGTTCGCGGAGATCGAGCAGGCCGTCGACATGCCGGTGAAGTTCTACTCCACCGGCATGTCGCTCCGGCTCGGATTCGCCATTGCCTCGTACCTCGAACCGGCGATCTTCATCGTCGACGAATCGCTGGCGGTCGGCGACGGCAACTTCCAGGCCAAGTGCATCCGCCGCATGCAGGAGCTCGGCTCGGAGGGAACGACCATCGTCTTCGTGTCGCACGAGCTCGCCGCCGTCGAGGCACTCTGCGATCACGCCATCTGGCTCGACCACGGACGAGTACGCGACCAGGGGCCGATCGGTCACATCCTTCGTTCGTACAGCCGCTCGCTCGACGAAGGCCTGAGGGTCGAACCCGGCGGCTCCGAAGCCTTGCGTTGCCTCCGTGCCATCACCCGGTCCCCGCTCGGCGCAGCAACATCGACCTTCGGTGTCGGCGACCCGTTGAGCCTCCGCCTCGAGTTCGAAGGAGCGGAAGCCATCGAGCAGCCACAGGTCAGCATCCGCATAACCGACGGGCAGTGGGAGGACCTGATCGAGTGCACGTCACCGGCCGGCACCAGCTCGACCACGGGAACGCGGTGGGCCGCCGAGTGCTGCATCGAGTCGCTGCCGCTCAACCCGAGGATGTACCAGGTCTGGTGCAGCGTGTCGTCGGGCACGCCGGCCCAGCGCCGGATGGACTGGTGCGAGGTCGGCGCGTTCCGGATCCGAGCCAATCGAGGCAAGGCGATGAGGACCGCATCGATCGCCGGACCCCCGGTCGCGATCGACTCGACCTGGCGGTTGGGTCCGTGACCGGGAGCTGCAGGAACCGCCGGCTGGTCGCGTTCTCCGACGCCGCTCGCATAGCCGGAGCCGAACGCCAGCTCGGCGTCCTCCTCGAGCACCTCGCCCCCGACATCGACGTGACGGTCGCCGGACCCCACGCTCCGACGATCGGCTGGATCGCGGCTCAGCGGGCTGGAACCCGAGCGGTGGTCAGCCCGCCGTTGGCCACCAAGCGCGACCTGGCGAACCTCGTCGCCTTCCGTCGGCTCCTTGTCCGGATCGACCCCGCGGTCGTACACCTCAACAAGACGGAGGTGGCCGCCCTGCGCTACGTCGAGGCCGTCGCCCTTACCGTCACCGACACGAGGGTCGTGTCCGTGGTGCATCACGTCGAGCCTCCGGCCACCGCGGGAGGCCGGTGGATGGCCCGCCGGCTCGCTCGCCGGGCGTCGGCTGTCGTCGCCGTCGGGCCCCGCCTGGCTCGGCAGCTGGAGGCGATCCTCGGCCTCCCGGCCGACGGGGTGACCCCCATCCCCAACCGCCTCCCACCGCTCGCGCTCGAGCGCCAGGTACGAGCGGTGGACCTCGCGCAGGGCGGCCCCCTCGTCGTCGGCACCCTCTCCCGCCTCGTCGCCCACAAGGCGCTCGACGACCTCGTATCGGCCGTCGGCCGCATCGACAACACCCGCCTGATCCTGGGCGGTGACGGCCCGGAGCGCCAGCGACTCGAAACCCTCGCCGCCGACCTTGGCATCGCCGACCGGGTCGAGTTCCTCGGATGGGTCGAGCCTGGCGCGGTGCTGGAGCACTGCCACCTCCTCGCGTCGGCGTCGCACATCGACGGGCATCCGCTCACCCTGCTCGATGCCCGGAGTGCCGGCATTCCGATCGTGGCCACCGACGTCGGCAGCGTCGCCCACATCGTCGATCACGAACGGACCGGATTGCTCGTCGCCCCTCACGACCCCAGCGCCCTCGCCGGTGCCATCGACCGGCTTCGACGGGCGCCCGACCTCCTCGCCTCGATGGAAGCTGCATCTCTCGCCACGGCGGCAGCTCCGGGCCACGACGGTGGCCCGGAGCAGATGGCGATGAGCTACGAGCACCTGTACTGGCCGCTCGACCAGGCGAGCCGACCGCACGCCGCAGCCTCGGACCGCTCGTGAGCTCGGGCCCCGGATCGGGACTCGCCAGGACCCGCGCCTGGCTTCGCGGCCGGTTCAGCACCAGCGCCGCCGTCCTCATGTACCACGCAATCGGAGCCGTCGATGTCGACCCCTGGGGTCTCTTCGTGACCCCGGAGAACTTCGCCGACCATCTCCGGGTGCTGAACGACCGGGCCAGACCGATGACCCTTGCCGGGCTCGGCGAGCACCGAACGGCCGGGACCATCCCGGATCGGGCCACCGCGGTCACCTTCGACGACGGCTACCTGAACAATCTGGAGGTGGCGAAACCACTGATGGAGGCGGCGTCGATTCCCGCCACTGTCTTCGTCATCAGCGAGCCGATGGAACGGGTCGGCGAGTTCTGGTGGGACGAACTGGGTGCACTCCTGCTTCGACCCGGTGACCTACCGCCGACGATCACGGTCGAGGCAATCGGGACCGACGGCACGCTCGAGCTTGGACCGGCCGTCCGTTACTCTCACGAGCAGTGGTCCGGAGACCGGACCTACGTCGATGGGGACATCGGGCCCAGCGCCCGGATGGTGTTCTACCGCCGCCTCTGGCAGAGACTCATGGACCTCGGCGACGGTGAGCGGCGGGCGCGTGCGCTGGACGAGATCGCCCGTTGGGCCGGCGTCGAGCGAACCGTCCGCGACTCGCATCGGGCCGTGTCGATCGGTGAGCTCGCTGCGCTCGACGGCGGCATGATCGAGGTCGGCGGGCACACGATGACGCACCCGCTCCTCCCCACCACGCCCGCCGACGACCGGCGGCTGGAGATCGTGGACAACAAGCGTCACCTGGAGGAGGTCCTCGAGCGGCCGGTCGACACGTTCTCGTACCCGTTCGGCGCCCACGACGACGAAGCGGCGGAGGCAGTGGCCAACGCCG
>JAOTYQ010000350.1 GCA_029861725.1 Acidimicrobiia bacterium
CAACCCCAGCCTCACGCTGGCCGTTGCCGCCACCGCCCTGGCGATCGCCGGCGGGTATGTCGTGTTGCAGTACTACCGCCGGCTGTACGCCAAGGACCCGCGCGCCACCGAGTACACCGACGGCCCCCGATCGCGCAACGAGCTGGCGGCGGCCGGCTACAACGTGCTCGACAACAAGTACTACTTCGATCACCTGTACACCGACATCATCGCCGGAGCCACCAAGGGCCCGATCGCGCGAGCCGCCTACTGGACCAACCAGAACATCATCGACGGCGTCGTCAACCTGGTCGGCAGGGTCTCGGTCGCCTTCGGCCGTCTCGTCTACCGCTTCGTCGACCAGGCCGTCGTCGATGGCACCGTCAACGCCTCCGGCCGGACCGCCAGCGAATCGGGCCAGATACTGCGCCGCATCCAGACCGGCCAGGTCCGGCAGTACGCAACCCTGATGTTCGGAGCAGCCGCCCTCCTCGTCGCCGTCTTCATCGTCGCGGTATGAGCCGCAGGATCAAGCCAATGGAACCACTCACCGGAAAGCATCGAGCATGACCGAGTTTCTCAATGACTGGGGACTGACCGCCATGGTCTTCCTCCCCCTCGTCGGGGCCGCCCTGATGATGGTGATCCCCCAGCGGGAAGAAGAGACCCACAAGGCCATCGCCCTGCTGTTCAGCCTGGCCGCCGCCGTGGTCGGCGTGTTCATCCTGCGCGACTTCGACTACGACAACACCAGGGTGCTCCAGTTCGCAGTCGACAAGAGCTGGATCGACGTCATCAACGCCCGCTACTCGGTCGCTATCGACGGGATGTCGCTGCCACTCGTGGCGCTGACCCTGCTCGTCACACCGCTGGTCATCATCTACAGCTGGAACCACATCCCCGAGCCGGGCAACGCCAAGGCGTTCCTCATGCTGACTCTGGTGCTCCACACGGGCATGCTCGGCACCTTCGTCGCCCAGGACCTCGTACTGTTCTTCGTGTTCTTCGAAGTGGTCCTGCTCCCGATGTACTTCATGATCGGGGTGTGGGGCGGTGAAGACAGGCTCTACGCCGCCATCAAGTTCTTCCTGTACACCCTGTTCGGCTCGGCCCTGATGCTCGTCAGCTTCCTGGCCCTCTACTGGGTGACAGACTCCACCACGTTCTCGATGACCGGGCTGGCCCAAGAGGTCGCGGCACGCGACATCTCCCTCGGCACCCAGGTGCTGATCTTCGGTGGCATGTTCATGGGCTTCGGAATCAAGGTGCCGATGTTCCCGTTCCACACCTGGCTGCCCGACGCCCACACCCAGGCGCCTACCCAGGGCTCGGTGATCCTGGCCGCCGTGCTGCTCAAGCTGGGCACCTACGGCTTCATCAGGATCGCGCTCCCGATCCTGCCCGAGGCCGCCATCGAGTGGGCGCCATGGATCGGGCTGCTGGCGGTGATCGGCATCATCTACGGTGCGCTCGGCTGCCTGGCCCAGACCGACATGAAGCGCCTCATCGCGTTCTCGTCGGTGGCCCACATGGGCTACGTCATGCTCGGCATCGCCACCCTCACCGACTTCGGGATCAACGCCGCCATCTTCGGCATGGTGGCCCACGGCCTGATCACCGGCATGTTGTTCTTCCTCGCCGGCTCGGTGAAGGAGCGGTACCACACCCTCGAGATCAGGCGTCTCGGCGGCCTCCTCGTCCAGGCCCCCCACATGGGCTGGATCCTCGGGTTCACCACGATGGCGTCGCTCGGGCTGCCCGGTCTCGCCGGATTCTGGGGTGAGTTCCCTGCGATCCTGGCCGCCTACAACCCGGCCTCCGGGCTGTCGGAGCCGCTGTTCCGCACCTACATGGTGATCGCCGCGATCGGGACCGTGCTGGCCGCCGCCTATCTTCTGTGGCTGCTCCAGCGCACGGCATTCGGCACCCCGTCGGACGAGTTCGCCGACGACCCCCACATTCACGACACCGTCCTCACCGAGTGGGTGGCGTGGGTGCCGATGTTGCTCCTGATCCTGCTGCTCGGGTTCGTGCCCGGCCTCGTGTTCGACGTGACCAACGGGCCAGCGTCGGCCGTCGGCGATGTGCTCGAAGCGACCGGGCTCGCCGGTGAGACGGCCGGAGGCTGATCGTGCTCACCGCCACTGCCCAGGGCCTCCTTGCGCAAGACGCAGCCGAGTCCGTGTTCGTTCGGCCGCCGATCGATTGGCACGCGTTCGCTCCTGAACTGGTGCTACTCGGCTGGGGGGCGCTCGTGACCGTGATCGACATCATCGGTCTCGAACGGACCCGGCGATTCATGCCGGCCCTCACCGGGATCGGCTTCCTTCTGGCGATGATCCCGGTGCTCACCCTCTGGGACGACGGCACCACCCGGGTGCTGTTCCAGGGGGTCCTCGAGAACGGCGAGTTCGATGGTGTAGGGGCCTACGTGGTCGACCGGTACGCCCTCGTGCTGAAGGGACTGTTCCTGCTCTCCGGCTACGTCGTCGTGCTGTTGAGCACCAACTACATGGCCGAGGGTGACTACTACGACAGCGAGTACTACCAGCTGATGGCGGCGTCGGTGCTCGGCATGCTGGTCATGACCTCGGCCCGTGATCTGATCTCGATCTTCGTCGCCCTCGAGCTGCTGTCGATCCCGGCCTACCTGATGGCAGCTTGGCGCAAGCGCGATCTCAGGTCGAACGAGGCCGGCCTGAAGTACATGCTGATGGGGGTGTTCGCCTCGGCGATCATGCTCTATGGCATGTCGCTGCTCTACGGCGTCGCCGGCGACACCAGGCTGGTGAAGATCGCCGAGGCTGTTTCGGTCGGCGAGTCGCGCTCGATCCTCACCCTGGCCATCCTGTTCACGATCATCGGCTTCGGCTTCAAGGTCTCGGCGGTGCCGTTCCACACCTGGGCTCCCGACACCTACGAAGGGGCGCCGACGCCTCTCACGGCGTTCCTGGCCGTGGCGTCGAAGGCGGCCGGATTCGTGGCGCTCGTCTCGATCGTGGTCATCGCCTTCCCCGGCCAGTCGAGCGTGGTGGAGCCGTTCATCTGGATCCTGGCCGCGGCCACGATGACGATCGGCAACCTGATCGCGCTACGGCAAACGAACGTGGTGCGGATGTTGGCCTACTCGGGTGTCGCCCAGGCTGGTTACATGCTGGCCCCGCTCGCCGTCTATGGCTCGGTGCCCGATTCGGCCCGGGCTGCGGTCGTCACCTACCTGGTGATCTACGCCGCGATGAACCTCGGAGCGTTCGCCGTCGTCATCGCCGCCGCCCGCAAGACTCGCTCCGGCGAGATCGAGTCGTACGGTGGCATGTTCAACTACGCCCCCGGCCTGACGGTGGCCATGACGGTGTTCCTGTTCTCGCTTGCCGGGGTGCCCCCGATGGGCGGCTGGCTGGCCAAGTGGCAGGTGTTCAGCGCCCTGCTCGAAGCCGACACGACGGCCAGCATCGTTCTGGCGGTGATCGCCGCCGTCAACACGGTGATCGCCGCGTTCTACTACCTCAACGTCGCCAAGCAGATGTGGTTCATGCCGGTGCCCGACGGCGACGAGTCCCCGGTATCGGTGCCGGCCCCGCTGGTGGCGGCCCTCGGCATCACCGTCGCCGCCACCATCGTGGCCGGTGTAACCGGGTTCGTACCCGACATCACCAACTTCGTCGAGGCCGCCCAGCCCTGAGGGTCTCGCTCGATCTGAATTCTGCTTCAGCACGGCACCGAAGACGCCGATCGAACGGACATCTGCGGTGACCGGAAGGAGCGGACCCCCTATGACCAAATGCTTCGTCGGAAGACAACCGATCTTCGATGGGGAGAACGACGTCTACGCCTACGAGCTGCTGTACCGTGACAGTCTCTCGAACGAGGTCGGCGCGGTGAATCGCAGCGTGGCGACAGCCCGCACGGTGATCGATTCCTTCGTCGAGGTCGGGTTGGAGAACGTCGTCGGACAGCGCCCGGCCTTCCTGAACGTCGACGAGAGCTTCCTGATCGACCCGGGCCTCGTGTCGTTCCCGTCCGATCGGGTCGTCCTCGAGCTGCACGAGCTGATCGGGGCGACCCCCCAGACCGTCGAAGCCATCGACCGGTTGAAGGGCCTCGGCTACCGGATAGCCCTCGACGGGTACCGGCGGGCGCTCCCCGTGGCCGAGCTGCTCGAGTACGCCGACATCGTGAAGATCGACGCCTCCCGGGTCGACGAGGAATCGCTGGCGGTCGAGCTGGCGTCACTCCAGGGAGCCGACGTGACGCTCATCGCCAAGAACGTCGAGACGAGAGAGCGTCGCGACATGATGGCCGCCGCCGGCTTCGACTACTTCCAAGGCCATTACCTCTGCCGACCGCAGATCATCGTCGGTGAGCGTCTCCCGGCCAACCGGGTGGCGATCCTGGAGCTCGTGTCGAAGATCTGCGATCCCAACATCGAGTTCGACGAGCTCGAGCAGCTGATCACCATGGATGCTGCGCTGAGCGTCCGCATCCTTCGGTTCGTCAACTCGCCGCTGAGCGGCCTGACGAACGAGGTCGACTCGATTCACCAGGCCATCGTCATGGTCGGCCGCAACATCATCAGGAACTGGGTGATGCTGCTGGCGATGGCCAGCCTCAACGACACCATCCCCGAGCTCGTCACCGCAGCGCTGGTTCGGGCCCGGATCTGCGAGCAGCTGGCGTCGGCCGAGAACCTCCCGAGCCAGGACTCCTTCTTCACCGTTGGCCTCTTCTCGCTGATGGACGCGATGATGTCGAGGCCGATGCCGGAACTGCTCGAAGACCTGCCCTTCACCGACGAGGTCAAGGCTGCCCTGATCGATCGCGGCGGGGTGCGGGGGCAGGCGATCCGTTGTGCTCAGCTCCTGGAGGAGGGGGCGACGGAAACGATCGAGTTCGGCAACCTGGAAAGCGACCAAATCGCTCAGATCTACCTCGACGCGATCCGCTGGGCCGATCAGACCGTGGCCGGCGTCTGATCCCAGTCGCTCGCTAACGTCGGATCCGAGCCCACCGGTTGGTGGCCTGCAGCCGCCGGGCTCGGGCCACGAGGATCAGGACCCCACCGGCGAGGGCGAGCAGCGGACCGGCCGTCAGCAGGTAGCCGGTCGTGGTTCCGGTGAATGCCAGGATCAAGCTCGTCACCGTCGCCGGAACCTGATCGGTCGTGGCCGGTCCGACTGCACCGATCCCGAGGATCGGACCGAGTCCGCTCGCAGGATCGGCCAGCTGATCGTAGATCGAGTCGAGCACCGATGGACTCAAAGCGACCCCGTTGACCTGGTTGCCACCGGATATCGCAGCGTCGTTGATCACAGTGCTGCCGGTATCGGCCGTGACGTCGACGACGACCGACAGGCTCCAGGTCTCGCCCACGTCGAGCACGGAAGCCGTTGCGCAGGTGACCGTCGAACCGGACGCGGCGCACGTGGCCCCGGAATCGGGCCCAGGGTCGGCCGAGACGAACCGAAGGCCGGGTGGCAACTCGTCGGTGATCTGCATGTCGCCCCGGGTGACCGACGGCCCGTAGTTGGTGATGAAGAGCTCGTAGGCCGCCTCCTGGCCGACGACGAGCTCGTTGCTCGACAGCGACTTGTCGAGGGCGACGACCGCCAGCGGCACCGCAGCGGTGTCTGAGCTGGAGTCGTCGGTCGGATCCGGATCCGGGGTTGGCGACGACACCGAGGCCGAGTTGGACACGGCCGGTGCCGCCGTCGCCGCGACCGAGACCACCAGCTCGATCGTCGTTTCCGAGCTCGGTGGCAGCGCGACCGCCGCCGAACCGCCCGGACCGACGTAGGTGCAGGTGACCCTCTGGTCGGTGGCGGTGCAGCGCCAGGCGTCGCTCTCGGCCTCGACGTAGGTCACCCCCGCCGGCAGGGTGTCGAAGACCTCGACGGGAGCGGCGGCCGCGGCGGGCCCGTCGTTCGTGATCGCCACCGTCCAGCGGTTCTCGCCGCCGATGGCGAAGTCGCCGTCGTGGCTCTTGACGATGCCCAGATCGGCCTCCAGCCGGTAGCCGAAATCGACGTCGACCCGATCGTCGGCCGGATCGAGCGGCAGCGATACCCGGTCGGGGGTGATCGTCGTGTCGACGTCGTACGTTGGCGCATAACCATCGGGGAGCGCGCTCACGTCGATCTCGATCTCGTAGCCACCGGCCGGCAGGTGATCGAAGGAGTACCGGCCGTCGGTTCCGGTCGTCTCGGTCTCGGTGAAGGTCACGCCGGTCACGGGGTCGGTATAGGTGAGGGTGACCGGGACGCCGCCCAGTGCCGGCTCACCCAGATCGACGATGCCGTCGCCGTCGAGGTCGTCCCACACGAGGTCGCCGATCGAGCCGAGGCCGGCATAGGAGAAGTCGTGGGTCAGATCGTCGGGGGTGGTCGCATCGAGGGTCGCGGTCGACGAGTTCGGTGTCGCCGTGCCGTCCCGGTCGAACGTCGGAGCAACACCGGCCGGCAGGGTCAGCGCGTCGACGACGACGGTGTAGCTGCCGTCGGGCAGGCCCGCCAGGAGGTACCGGCCATCGGCTGCGGTCGTCACCGTCGCGATCAGGTCCTGGCCGCCGGTGACGGGGTTGTCC
>JAOTYQ010000351.1 GCA_029861725.1 Acidimicrobiia bacterium
TCCGATCTCCGGCTGACGAAGAACGAAGCCACGGAGGAGATCGATGACAGATCGTCGCCGCCGTTGTCTTCGAGGCCGGCGAGGTAGGCCTCCATGACCTCGCCGTAGCGTTCGAGGCTGAAGATCAGGGTCACGTTGATCGAGCGCCCCTCACCGATCAGCGTCCGAATGGCGTGAACGCCTTCGGCCGTTGCCGGCACCTTGACGTAGAGATTGGGGGCGTCGATCCGGTCGTCGAGCTCGCGGACCGCCTCGACCGTCCTCGACTCGTCGTGGGCCAGCGCCGGATTCACCTCGACCGAGACGTAGCCGTCCGCGCCGCCCGACGCGTCGTGCACCGGTCGCAGCAAGGCGAGCGCCTGCTCGATATCGGCGACGACGAGGTCCCAATAGGCCTCAGCGATCGACGATCCGCCGGCGACGAGGGCGGCGAGATCGCGGTCGTAGTCGTTGGTCTCGGTCATCGCCTTGGCGAAGATGGTCGGGTTCGAGGTCAGTCCTCGGACGCCCCGGTCGACCCAGCCCTGGAGCTCACCCGAGGTGATCCATCCTCGGCGGAGATTGTCGAGCCAGGGGCTCTGGCCGTGGCTGTCGTAGAGATCGTGCAGGCGGCCCATCGTGTCTGCTCCTTGGAGTGTGGCTTCGGTGTCGGTCGGGGCTGCGGTCAGTCGAGGTCGGCTGCTTCGACGAGCGCGACAGCGCTGCTCACCAGGTGATCGACGTTGATCCCCAGCTCCTCGAGCACTCGCGACCCCGGAGCGGAGGCGCCGAAGGTGTCGATGCCGATGGCGACGTCGACATAGCGGTCCCAACCCAGGGTCACCCCGGCCTCGATCGAGATCGCCGGGACGTCGGGGTCGATCACGGCGTGACGGGCCTCGGACGGCAGGGACTCGAAAGCCTCCCAGCACGGCATCGACACCACCCGGGCGACGATGCCCTGCTCGGCCAGCCGGTGCTCGGCGGCTACGCACAGCGCCACCTCGCTGCCGGAGCCGACCAGGATCACCTCGGGATCGTCGACGTCGTTCAGGGCATACGCCCCGGCCCCCACCCCCTCGGTGGTGGTGGCGGCCAGACCGGGGACATCTTGGCGGCTGAGGATCAGGGCCGTCGGCCCGTCCGAGGAGAGCGCGAGCTGCCAGGCACCGGCCACCTCGGTCGCATCGGCGGGGCGCACGACCCGCAGTCCGGGAATCGCCCGGAGGCTCATGATGTGCTCGACCGGTTGATGGGTCGGGCCGTCTTCGCCGACACCGACCGAGTCATGGGTCCACACGAAGATGCACTTCGCCTGCGACATCGCCGCCAGCCGGACGGCGGGTCGCATGTAGTCGGAGAAGACGAGGAAGGTGCCGCCGAAGGGGATCACGCCCCCGTGGCGGGCGGCGCCGACGAGGGCGGCGGCCATAGCGTGCTCGCGCACGCCGAAGTAGATCTGGCGACCGGCCGGCGTCGACGGGGTCTGACTGACCTCGTCGATCTTCGTCCCCGTGTTGCCCGTGAGGTCGGCCGAGCCCCCGAGGAGGCTCGGCACGACGTCGCTGAGGGCAGTGAGGCACTGTTGCGAGGCCTTCCTAGTGGCCAGGGCGTCGCCGGACTCGAAGCTCGGCAGGGCGTCGGCCCACCCGGTGAGCCCCGTGGCGGCCCAACTGGCGTCCCAGGCCGGCCGGTCGCTGTCGAGGGCGTCGAGCCGCTGCTGCCACGATGCCCGCTCGGCCGCCCCGCCTCTGCCAGCGGCACGGTAGAAGTCGAGGACCTGGTCCGGCACCCAGAACGATTCATCCAGCGGCATGCCCATCCGAGCCTTCGTCGCTGCGATCTCGGCGTCGTCGAAGGGATTGCCATGGGCGCTCGGGCTGTCGGTGAGCCCCGGCGACGGGTAGCCGATCCGGCTTCGGAGGATGATGAGGCTCGGCCGGTCGACGGCCGTCTTGGCCCCTCGCAGGGCAGCCTCGAGCTCATCGAGGTCATCGGCCCGCTCGCCGATGTCGTCGACGTGCCAGCCGTAGCCGGCGAAGCGGGCGGCTGCGTCGTCGGACAAGGCGAGCTCGGTGGGCCCATCGATGGTGACGTGGTTGTCGTCGTAGACGACGACAAGCCGGCCGAGACCGAGATGGCCGGCGAGCGAGGCGGCTTCGTGGCTGACTCCCTCGGAGAGATCCCCGTCGCCGGCGATCACGAAGGTGTGATGGTCGCAGAGATCCCGGCCGAAGCGCGCTCGCAGCCACCGCTCGGCGATCGCCATGCCGACCGCGTTGCCGAAGCCCTGGCCGAGCGGTCCAGTGGTGACCTCGACCCCGGAGCTGTGCCCGGCCTCCGGGTGCCCCGGAGTAGCCGATCCCCACTGACGGAACTCCCGCAGATCATCGAGTTGCAGGCCCTGGCCGGTCAGGTAGAGCATCGAGTAGAGGAGGATCGAGGCGTGCCCGGCCGACAGGACGAACCGATCTCGGTCGGGCCAGCCGGGATCGGTTGCGTCATAGCGCAGGACCCGGGTGAAGAGCACGTGGGCCAGCGGGGCAAGTGCCATCGCCGTGCCCTGGTGGCCGGACCGGGCTCGGTGCGGCCCGTCCATGGCCAGCGCCCGGATCACATCGATCCCCTGACGTTCCAGGTCGGCGTCGGGGGAGGTCTTGACCGAGAGGTTCACGGGCTTGGGATCCACCTTCCAGAGTTGGCTTCGGTCCGTGGTCGGGACCGGGCGTGCGTGCGCCCGGGTCAATCTATCGGTGGCGGTCCCCACCGCCCGGTACCCAACCGTTTTTCGTGCCGGTCCCGACCTTCTGGCACGGGCGAGGGGAGCCGCCCTGCGGCTCCCCTCAGTCGAACAACAGGACCGTCGCAGTGAAGCCGTGAACGGCGTTGTGGTCGGCGATCGGACCGAGCTCTCCGGCGCAGAACATCCCCGACACCGCATCGCCGACCACTCCGTGCACGCGCGATGCGTCGTGGTGCAGCTCGTCGAACAGGTGGCTGCCCCGGCCGTTGCAGGTGAACACGAGCGCCGAGCGACCTGCAGCACCGTCGAGCAGGCGGTCGAGCTCGGCGCTCGCCGACGCCGAGTCGCGGATCTGGAACTGGAGGATCTGGCCGATTCGCACCTCATCGCCCACCGCCACCGACCCCGACGATCGCTCCGCTCCCAGGACGCCCCGGATCAGGAAGTCCCCTTGATCGAACTCAGCCTGCTGCTCGTCGGCGACGAGTCCGACGTGCAGACCCCGCGCCGCGATGCGACGGTCGTGGTCGGACAGCCCTTCGATCACCGCCGTCAGCCGGTCCATCGCCGACTGCCCGCCGAGCGTCCGCACGAGTTGCCCGTCGGCTCCGGTGACGACCCATGGCGACCCGATCGGGCGACACCCCTGGCTCACGATCGGTCGAGCCGAGTCGGGCCCGAGGAGCAACCCGACCGCACCATCCAGGTGGATCTCGTCGTCGAGCACGACCCGGTTGCGCTCTGGTGAGGCCGATGCCAGGCCGCCGACCAGGCCGACTTGCTCGGGTTGGTCGTTGACGTGGTCGACCAGGGCATCGATGGGGTAGCTGTACGGATCGGCGAGCACCAGGACCGTGGCACCGGCCTCGACGCGGTCAGGGAGACCGGCGAGCAGCGGTGGGGATCCTGGTAGGGCTTCGAGCCGGAGGGAAGCAGCCGGGACACCGGTGGCGGCCCACAACGCGACGGCGTCGCCGCTCTCCACCTCCTCGGCACCGCCAACCACGCCGACAGCGGTCGTCCCGATGAGGGTGTCCGGCGCGAGCACGGTATGGATCGTGTCGACGATCTCGGGCAACGAATCGATATGCGAGCCGGAGACGAACAGCACCGACACCGACGGCGAGCCGGACAGGCGATCGCCGATCGCTCCCACCACTTCACCCACGGCGGCCGCAGCGTCGGGGTGGCGGGACAGCCCTGCGGCGTAGGTCCGATCCGATGCACTCATGCGACTGGGGGGAGCAGCGTATAGGGAACGACGTGGACCGGACCGCCGTCGATCCGGCACCGGGCGAGCACGGTTCCGTAGTCGTCGAAGGCCAGCTCCGGGCGCACGAGGCGGTAGTTGAACTTGCCCTCCTCGATCTGCAGCGGCTGCACGTTACGAGCCATCGGGTCACCATCGGGCTCCTCGGCCGGATCCTCGGCGCCGACGAACACCACCTCGAGAGCAGCGGTCTCCTTTCCCCCCGGTGGGTTCCAGACGAGGACGACGAGGTGAGGGGCGACGGTCACGGGGGCCGGGGCCGGGGCCGGCGCCGAGAACTGGACGCCACTCAGATCGATCCGAGTCGACGGTCCGGGGACGGGACGAAGTTCGATGTCGTCCATGAACAAAGCAGCGATGATCTCCATCCGGAGCGTCTCCTGGATCGGGCGAGCGGGCGGGACAATACGGCGAGGACGGAGAATCAGAGTAGTTTTCCATCCTGTGCCTGACACACCGACGAGGGAACTGATCCTGCGGGAGGCCCGGCTGTGCTTCGCCAACCAGGGCTTCGAGGGCACGTCGCTGAACGACATCGCTGCCGGAGTCGGCATCCGGCGGCCGAGCCTCATGCACCACTTCGCGTCGAAGGAGGCGATCTACCAGCAGATCCTGGAGGACGCGCTGGCGGAGTGGGGCCTCAGGGTGGATGCCATCCGCTCGTCGCCATTGACCGGCTGGCTGCTCGTCGACTCGATCCTGGAGGCGAGCTTCGAGTTCTTCAGGGCCAACCCCGAGATCGTCAGCATCGTCCGGAGGGAGGCGCTCACGCCGAAGGGTCACCTCGGGTTCGATCTGGGCGCAGCGCTGCGGCCCTACTTCACTCAGTCGGTCCGCTTCTTCGAAAAGGAGATGGACGCCGGACGGTTCCGCCGCCACGACGCCGAGAACCTGGTCGTGACCGGCTACGGCGCGCTCCTCACCTACTTCTCCGATCACTGGATGCTGACCGGGCTGCTCGATCGCGACCCCTTCTCCGACGAGGCCCTGCAGGCCCGGTTCGATCACGTCCGAGAGTTCGTGCGAGCCGCACTCGAGCCGACCAGCCGACCCTGGTGAGACCGCTCACGATCCGCTCGGGGCACCGCCTGGAGCGGTTCGGGGTCTGGTAGGTTCGCCGCACCATGGGAGTTGGCCAGTTCGTTCGCCAATGGGTCCCGGCCATCGTGCTCGCAGTGGCCGCGTTCGCCGTGTGGCAGGCAGCCGAGCGCCGCGATACCGACGTCGTCAGCGTCGATCCGGTCGCCTACGAGCGATCACCGCAGACACCGATCCTGTCGGCTCGGCGGGTGCCCAGAACCATCCAGGCTCCGGTCGTCGACGCCGGCCTGAGCCCACGCCTCAGCGCCATGATCAGCGATTCGCCCGACACCAGCTGCCTGCTGGTCCAGGTCGACGATCGGGTGATCGAACCGGTGTCCGACCCCGACGTCGGCCTCGTCCCTGCGTCCAACCAGAAGCTGCTGACGACCTATGGCGCCTATCTGGTGCTCGGCTCGGACTTCACCTATGTGACCCGCGTCGCGGCCGATACCACGCCCGTCGGAGGCGTGGTCGAGGGCAACCTCTACTTCATCGGTGCCGGCGACCCGTTCCTCAGCACGGAGGAGTGGTGGACGCAGTACGGCGACGACCTCGACGGTCGTCATCACACGCGGCTCGAGGATCTCGCCGACGAGATCGCAACGGCCGGCATCACCGAGGTCACCGGGACGGTCGTCGGCGACGAGACGCTCTTCGACACCGAGCGCCAGGGACTGTGGGCGGAGCGCCTGATCAACGGGAAGAACTCCGGACCACTGTCGGCGCTCACCGTCAACGAGGGCTTCAACGATTGGCCGGAGGAGTTCGTCAGCGTCCGGCAGCGCTCGGAGACCGATGATCCACCGGTCCACGCCGCCTCTGTGCTCATCCAACTGCTCGGCGAGCGTGGCGTCACCGTCGCCAACCCGGCAACGAGTGGGCAGGCGCCGGGAGCCGCGATCGAGGTCGCTCAGGTGCAGTCACCGCCGCTTCTCGACCTACTGACGCACATCAACTCCTACAGCTCGAACCTCGGGGCGGAGCTTCTCCTCAAACGCCTCGGCTGGGAACGGGCGGGTGAGGGCTCTGCTGAGGCCGGCGCTGCGGTCCTCATCGACGTACTGGAAGCAGAGGGGATTCCGACCTCCGGCTTGCGGATCGACGACGGGTCGGGCTTGGCCGAGACCAACCTGCTGACCTGCAGGGCGGTGGCCGCCGTCCTGGCCGCCGCCGGCCCCGACTCCGAGTTCGCGGCGACGCTGGCGATCGCCGGGGAGCGAGGCACGCTGGCCGAGCGGATGGTCGACACCCCGGCCGCCGGAGCGGTCTTTGCCAAAACCGGCACGCTGCAGGACGCGACCGCGCTATCGGGCTACGCGCAGTCGGCCAACGACCCGGCCATCGACGTTGTCTTTGCCTACATCGCCAACGAGCCGCTGATCCAGACCAATCAGCCGGTCATCGACTTACAGGATGCTTTTGCGACCGCCCTGACCAGCTATCCGGGCCGCCCGTCGGTGGCCGAGCTGTC
>JAOTYQ010000015.1 GCA_029861725.1 Acidimicrobiia bacterium
TGCAGATCCGGATCCGCTGACCGAGCCCGACCGCGGGGCGCGCACTGTCGCCCGCTCGCCCACCGCCGCGCCCTGGATCGGCCCGGTCGGCGTCGCCGCCGGCCTCACGATTTGCCTCGCGGTCGCGGCCACGGTCGGCGTCACGGCTGGAGGCGCGGTCGCCGTCGCTGCCGGGCTCATCGCGGGGCTCGGCGCTCGCAGGAAACGCGGTCGTGCCGTCGACGCTCACCCCCTCACCGGCGTCGGCTTGCCTGCCGTCGCCAACCCCGGCCGAGCGGCTGCCCTCGACATCAGGGGCGGAACGGGCGCTCGGGCCGCGGTCGGTATCCGAGCGGCGCTCCGTGATGTCGACCCAGCCGGCGGGCTGATCGGTCCCGGCGGGAGGCGCATCGTCGATGTCCTGGCGCAGGATCGCC
Source organism: Acidimicrobiia bacterium (assembly GCA_029861725.1). GTDB lineage: Bacteria > Actinomycetota > Acidimicrobiia > Acidimicrobiales > SZUA-35 > CADEDH01. The sequence continues at coordinate 417 of JAOTYQ010000015.1, forward strand.
ATCTCGACGTTGCGCAGCTCCAGCGAGGGGTCGACGCCGAGGTCGTCGAGGAGCCGGTTCCGGAGGGCGGCGAACGCGGTCAGCGCGTCGGCCTGGCGACCGGCGGCGAACAGCGCCTTCATCAGCGCTGCAACCGGCCGCTCCCGATACGGGTTCTCGCGGACGTGCTGCTCGCCCAGAGCAATCGCTTCGCCGAAGCGGCGGAGCGTGTAGAGGGCCTCGGCCAAGAGCTCGGTGAGCTCCAGCTTCAGCTCGACGAGGCGCTGCCGCTCGGCCTCTATGTCCGGGTGGTCGAGATCGCCGAGCGGGACACCGCGCCACAGCGCGAGCGCCTCGGCCGCCAGTTCGGGAACCCGGACCGCCGGCTCGGTCCTGATCCGGCTCAGGAGGCTCTCGAACCGCACGACATCGACGTGGTCGCTGGGACAGCTGAGCAGGTAGCCGGACGTAGCCGTCTCGATCGACACCGGTTCCTCCAGCAGCCGTCGGAGGCGTGAGATGTTGGTCTGGACCGTAGCCGACGGGTCGGCGGGACGATCGTCGGCCCAGACCAGCTCGGTGATCGTGTCGATGTCGACCGCCCGCCCGCAGTTCAGCCCGAGGATGACGAGCAGCTGGCGTTGACGGCGCGACGCCACTTCGATGCGTCCCCCCTGCGAGTCGGCCAGCTCGACCGGACCCAGAAGCGCCACCTTCACAGTCCGAGTATGCCCTACACGGGGGCCCGACCCAGCCGGTAGTGTGTCGCCAGATCATGCGACTGACCGATCGCACCCTGCTGCTCACCTCGTCCCCGATCGCCGAGGCCCACGCCTGGCTCGCCAAACGAACGAGCGACCGCCGGCTGCTCGACATGTCGCAGGCTGCACCTAGCTACCCGACCGCACCCGAGATCGCCGATCGCATCAGCGAGATCGCCCATGCTGCCGATGGGGGGCGCTACGCACCCCCGCCTGGGATTCCGGAGCTGAACGACGCGTTCGCCGCCGAACTGTCCGTCGACTATGGCGCTTCCCTCACCCCGTCCCGGGTGCTCCCGACGGGAGGCTGCAACCAAGCGTTCTGCGTGGTCACGTCCACCCTGACCCGCCCCGGTGACGAGGTCATCATGCCGGTGCCCTACTACTTCAACCACGACATGTGGCTGAAGCTCGATGGCGTCACCCCGGTCTACCTCGACACTGGATCCTCGCTCGTCCCCGACCCGGCCGAGGCGGCCAGCCTCATCACCCCCCGCACTGCGGCCATCGTCCTCGTGACGCCGGGCAACCCCACCGGGGTCACGATCGGACCGGACGTGATCTCCGAGTTCTACGAGTTGGCCGTCGAGCACGATCTCGCCCTCGTGCTCGACGAGACGTACCGGAACTTCCGAGGCCTCGACGAACCACCCCACGACCTGTTTGGACGTCCCGGATGGGCCGACACGGTCATCAGCCTCCACAGCTTCTCCAAGGACCTCGCGATCCCCGGCTACCGAGTGGGGGCGGTCGTCGCCGGCGAGGACGTGCTCTACGAAGTCCTCAAGCTGGTCGACTGCGTGCAGATCAGCGCCCCCCGTATCGGGCAGGAGGCCGTGATCGCCGGCCTCCGCCACGCGTCGGCCTGGCGGCGGGAGCAGGCGGCCCGGATCGGGCGGACCCAGGCTGCGTTCGAAGCCGTCATGTCGCGACGGCCGGGGGGCTTCGAGCTCGCCTCGGCCGGTGCGTTCTTCGGTTGGGTTCGCCACCCGTTCGCCGATCTCGACACCGGCGAGGTGATCAAGCGCCTCGTTCTCGACCACGACGTGCTGGCCATCCCCGGGACGGCCTTCACCCCGACCGACGATCGTTGGGTCCGGTTCAGCTTCGCCAACCTCGACATCGTCGACCTCGAGGAGTTCGAAGCCCGACTCGGCGAGATGGGCTGAGCACCCACGCGGTGGGGGGCAGCCCGTGAGCAGCAGCTGGATCGAGCGTTGGCGGCTCGTTGCGGTCGCTGCGGTGGCGGTGATCGCACCAGCCTGTGGGCAGGGCGACGGGTCGTCGCCGGGGCCGTCCATCACCGACCCCGAGCTCGGCGGGGGCTACCGCCTGTCAGCGCTGGAGGTCGGCGGCGCCGCCGTGACGATCAACGACCCTGTCGAGGTCGATCTCGACGCCGAGTTCGGAGGCCTGCGGATCGAGACAGCGTGCGGCGTCCTGCTCGGTGCGTTCACCCTGCGGCCCGACGGCGGCGCCGGTTTCACCGTGGCCGGGGGATCGACCCAGCTGTGTCCGGCCGGCGCAGCCGATCAGCAGGAGGCCCTCATCGAGGCGCTCGGGCGGATCGACGGCTGGATGACCTCGACCTCGGGGATCGATCTCGCGAGCCCCGTTGGCGACCGCCTGAGCCTGAGTCGCTGATCGCAGCGGACCCCCCGTCTGGTGCGATCTGTTGTGCGGCCTGTCGCGTCGCCTGCTCGGCCGGCTGGGACCTGGCTCGCCGGGCCGGCGCCGTACCGGCCTCGGCCGCTTCCCGGCCCGGTCGGTACAGCAACTGCACGGGCAGTCCCCCGTGCCGGAACCGGGCGACCGGGGCGAGTCCCCGATCGGCAGCCTTGGCAAGCTTGCGATCGGCGCACACCATGGCCAGCGACCAGTCGGGCAGCCGCTCCCGAACAACGGCCCCGAACCGACGGTAGAGCGGTATCAGGTTGCCGTCGCCCACCCGCTTCCCGTAGGGCGGGTTGGTGGCTACGAGACCGGTACCCGACCGGGCCGGTGTGTGGGAGACCACCCGGGCATCGAGCTCGAGGTCGTCGGCGACACCGGCGCGCTCGGCGTTGACCCTCGCCGCGGCGATGGCGGCGGTCGAGCGGTCCGTCGCAGTGATCGGCGCTGGGCACGAGGGCTCGGCCCGCGCCGCGATCTCACCGGTGACGCTGGCCCAGGCCCCCGGTTGGAAGTCCGGCCAATCGGCGAACGCGAAGCTGCGGTCGCCACCCGGCGGGAGCCTGCGGGCGAGGAGGGCGGCCTCGATCGGGATGGTCCCGCTGCCGCAGAACGGGTCGAGCAGGGGCGTCTCCGGATTCCATCCAATGGCGAGTAGCAGGGCGGCGGCCATCGTCGTGCGGAGCGGGGCATCGCCGAGCTCGGTGCGCCACGGTCGCCGGTGGAGGGCGGCGCCGGAGGCGTCGACGCTGACCGTGAGCGTGTTGCGGTCGATCCTGACGATGAACAGCTGCTCGGGCTCGCCCGTTGACGGCGGCCCGGCGACCCGGTGGAGGCGCTGGGCGATCGCCTTGGTGTGGTAGAGCCGGGACTCGTGACTGGAGATCCGGAAGCTCGGGGCGACCCCGTCGGCCAGCCACGCCGACCAATCGACCTCGGCCGCCCGTCGCTCCAGGTGGACGAAGTCGGTCGAGCGGAACGTGGCCACCCGCACGATCACCCGGCTGGCGGTGCGCAGCCAGACGTTCGCGGCGTAGAGCTGGCGGGGCGTGGCGTCGAACGCCACTGTCCCTAGCCCGGCCGACTTGGGCGTGCATCCGAGGTCGAGCAGCTCCTGCCGGCAGACGAACTCGAGCCCGGGGGTGCAGATGGCGGCGGCCCGATACGCCGGCCGGCTCGTCGCCGCGCGCCCGGCCCGTCGTGTGCTCATTGTGGCCGAGGGTAGCGGACGGTCGCTGCCCTCACCGGGCGCGACGAGTCGGGCCGGGCCGAGAGCAGCCGGGTCGGGCGCTGCGTTCGCGACGAGACAGGGCCTGCAGTCGATGGCATTGTTGAGTGATGGGTCTCCTTTCGTGGCTCATCATGGGTCTCATCGTCGGCGCGATCGCTCGGCTCTTGGTGCGCGGCCCTCACAACCTCGGTTGCATCGGGACGAGCGTGCTGGGGATCCTCGGCTCGATCGTCGGCGGAACGCTGTTCAACGCTCTGGCCGGCAACGGCTTCGAGCTGCGGTCGACGGGGTTCCTGGGTGCCATCGCCGGTGCCGTCATACTGCTCGTGCTCGCCCGTCTGTTCGGCGGTGGCGGCCGCCGTGCACCCCGCCGCTTCGAGGACAACCTCGACCGAAGACGCTGAACCCAGCGCTCATCGAGAACCGGCCTCAGGCGTTCTTGGGTGAGTCGACCGCTCCACGTGCGGTCAACTCACGCAATCTCGGCGACGGTCAGCGAGGCCTCACGAAGGGCCTTCTCGAGGAGGTGGGGGTGGCCGAGGCGGCGGCGGAGCTGCTGCTCAAGGCCGGCGATCGGGTAGAGGTTCTGGGGCGCCCGAGCCTCCTTGTGGGCTTCGCTGGCGAAGCGAGGAAGGGCGGCGCTGACGGCGTCGGCCCGGGCGGCCGCCGTCTCGGCGTCGCCGATGCCCGGTAGCTCGAGCCGGACGATGCCCTCCAGCGGATGGCGGACCGGTCCGGGGAGGCGGAGGTACCACGACCACCGTGGTGACCGGCCGCCAACGCCGATGGCGAACAGCGGGGTGCGTTGGGCGGCTCTCAGCCCGGCCAGCGTTCGCTGTTGGAGACCATCCTCGAGGTACTGGACGTGCTGGGTCTTGATATAGCCGACGCCGATGGCGTCGTCGCGCTGGCGGAGCGGGCCATCGAACACGATCAGTTGGCAGCCGGTCGACCCGCCGTTGACCGCCCGCTCCGAGACGAGCGCCTCGAGGTGGGTCATGTGGTTGTGGACCCCGAGGTACAGGTCGGGGTCGTCGTCGCCGTGGACCGGGCGCAAGGCGTAGGTACCGCACGTGCGGGTGCGGATCGGCGAGGCGTCGTCGGCTGCGGTGTACAGGCCCCGCTCGACGACCACCGCTTCGACGACGGCCGAGCCGGCCTCGCACCGGACCGCCCCGGCAGCCACGGTGGCACACAACCCGGGCCGCGACAGCTCGCCCTCGGCAATCCACACCCTGGTGTCGATGCGGCGGACGCCGTCGATGAACAGGACCGACGACGGTGCCCCGCCGGGGTCGGGCGCGATCGGTGCCCACGCATCGGCCGGCACCTCGACCGAGACGTCGACCGTCTGCTTGGCCGGGTCGAGCCCGGTGTCGTCGGTAGAGGACCCGTAGGCTGGATCCCACGACTCCACGGTGAATCGCATCGTCATCCCTCCGTCCGCTCGATCGACGACGTCGTCGCCCCCTTGCGAACCTCGAACCGCACCGGCATCCGTTCGGCTAGGTCGCGCACATGGGTGACGATCGCAACCAACCGGCCGCTGGCCGACAACTCCTCGATGGCCGACGCCAGGACGTCGAGCGTGTCGCCGTCGAGCGTGCCGAACCCCTCGTCGAGAAAGATCGATCCCAGTCGGGGACTGTCGACCGGGGCGAGCTCGGCGATCGACTCGGCCAGAGCCAGCGCCAGCGAGAGCGAGGCGAGGAAGATCTCGCCGCCCGAGAGCGTCCGGACGTCCCGCCGCTCGTCGGCGTTGGTGTGATCCCTGACGCAGAACGACCCGTCGATCGCCTCCAGGGAGTACCGGCCGTTCGAGAGCTCGACGAGCCGTTCGGTCGCTCGGGCCACCAGGTCGTCGAGGGCCTCGGCCAGGAGCCACCGCTCGAACCCGTTGGCCGACAAGTGCTGGCGACCGAGGGCTTCGTGCACGGTCCTCGTCTCGGCCAACTCGGCCACGGTGGCGGTCAGCTCCTCCTTGTGGGCGAGCCGCTCGGCCAGGCTGTCGACGTCGGCGGCGGCCCTGGCCCGCGCTGCCGCGGTCGACGTTGCGAGCGTTGCCGGGTCGGGTCGGAGCCCGAACGGATCGGCGGCGGCCCCGATCTCCGCCATCAGCGCCGACTTGGCGCCGGCCAGCTCCTTGCCGGCGTCGGCGATATCCGCCCGCTCCCGCTGGAGCCGATCGACCAGCTCGGCCGCCCAGGTACCGAGGGCGGCCCAATCGCCGGCGAGCGAACCCGTGTCGGGTCGGGGCGGACCCAGCTCGGCGACGGTGTCGCGCTGGAGGTCATAGGCGCGGCGGAAGCGGCCTTCGGCCGCCTCGGCCGACGCCAACCCATCGGTGGCGGCGGTCACCGCCGCCTCGGCCTCACGGACGAGCTCGGACGCCGCCCGGGCCTCCCCGGCTCCGGCTTCGGCCGCCGTCAGTGCGGTCTCCAATTCGGCGATCGACGGGGGGTTGGCGCCGATGGCCTCGGCCAGGTCTGCCCGGTCGCGCCGGTGCCGGCTCAGCTCGGCCTCCAGTCGCTCGATCCCGGCCTCCGATCGAACCTGGGCCGTCGTGACCGCGGCCAGCGCCCGCTGGCGGGCGGCGGCCTGCTTCTCGGCCTCGGCGACCACGTCGTGGCCGACGGTCCCGGGCACGTCGGTCACCGCCTGCCGGCAGATCGGGCACGGCTCACCGGCCCGGAGCCGGGCCACCCAGGCGGCGGCGTCGGCTCCTGTCAAGGCGGCCCGAACTCGCTCGGTGGCCTCATCGTGGCGGTCCTGGGCCTCGGCGAGGTCTCGCTCGTGCCCGGCGTGGCCGTCCCGGGCCGCGATCAATTCCTCGTCGAGCTGTGAGATCGCGATGGCGAGCTCCGCGTCGCGCCGGCACCGGGCGAGCTGCCGGCTGAGGGCGACCGGGTCCCCCACGGCGGCCAGTGCCGCTGCCGCTTCATCGCGCCGGCGCCGTCCCTCGGCCAGGGCGGCTTCGGCGTCGGTGAGGCGCTGCTTGGCGGCGACCATCGCCGCATCGGTGTCGCACAGGTCGACCGGGACGGCGATCGCGGCCAGCCGCTCGAGGTCGGCGTCGAGGCGGGTGACCTGCTCGCGTCGCTCGACCAGGTCCGCCTCGATCGCGGCGAGACGATCCAGCCAGCCGTCCGCCGCCTCGGCGAACACGTCGAGGGCCACCACCGCCTGCTCCGCCGCGGCCAACCGTTCGGGCGTAACCGAGCCGAGGCGCTCCAGCTCGTGCCCGTAGGCCTCGGCCTGCTGGCCGGCGCGTGCGGCACGCTCCCTGGCCTCGGCCCCCATCCGGGCGTAGATGTCGATGTCGAGGAGGCGCCGGAGGAGCTTCTGCCGGTTGGAGGGATCGTCGGTGAGGAACTCGGCGAAATCGCCCTGGGGCAGCACGATCGTCCGCGTGAACTGACCGAAGTCGAGCCCGATGATGCGGTTGATCTCCCCGTCGAGCTCCGACACGCTCCCGGCCAGCACGGTCGACTGGCTCGAGGCCGCTTCGACGCCGGGCTCGAGCCGCTCGAGGCGAGCCTCTCGGGTGGTGGCCCGGGGCGCCGCCCCCGGTTTCGACTTCAGCCGGCGGACCACCCGGACCGCGACGTAGGTCACTCCGGCGACCTCGAAATCGAACCGTACCCGAGCCTCGGTCGAGAGTTGGTGGATGATGGGGGCCACCAGCGACGGATTGTCGTAGCGGGCAACCGAGCCATAGAGGGCGAACGTGATCGCGTCGATCACCGTCGATTTGCCCGAGCCGGTCGGGCCGACGAAGGCCAGGAGATCGAGGTCGTCGAAATCGACAACCGTCCGATCCCGGAAGGTCCCGAACCCCTGGAACTCGAGTCGGACCGGTCTCATCGCTCGAAGCTCAGCTGCTCGACGGCCAGCCTGTCATCGGCGGGCACCGCGTCGGCCGGAGGTCCCGCTGGGATGCTCCCCCCCGGGTCCGGCTCGACGTCGGCCGGGTGGTAGAGCTCATCGTGGAGCGCATCGAACGTCCGCTGCAGCCGGGCATCGACGACCTGGCGCTCGTCGAGGTAGTCGGCGAAGAGCTGCGACGGGCTGCGGCTGTCGTCTCGCCGCCGACGCCGCGGTCCCGGCTCGGCCGCCACATCGACCCGGACGTCGACCACCGAGTCGCCGAGCACGGCTCTGACCTCGTCGGCCAGCCCGGCCCGTGACGGCTCGGCGACCCGGACCCGCAGCCATGCCGCTGCCAGCTCGTCGCCCCGCTGCTCGGCCTGGGCCCGGAGATCGTCGACGGTGCCGCTGACGGTCAGGAGCTGCCGGCCCGAGTCGAGCACTACCGGCGTCACCTTTGCCGGCAACCCGGGCTGGGCCGTGACCACGTTGACCTGTTTGGGGTCGGCCTGCTCGCCGAAGTCGAGCTGGAGGGGCGAGCCGCAGTAGTGGATGGCGGTGGCGCCGGCCACGACCTGGGGTCGGTGGAGATGACCGAGGGCCACATAGGACGCCGTGGCCGGGAAGTCGACGGCCGAGATGGCGTACTCCTCGACGAGGTGGGCCGCCCGCTCGCCGCCACCGACCACGCCCCCGGCCACGAAGGCGTGGGCCACGACCAGGTTGACGGCATCGCCGGTGAATCCCGAGGTCAGGGCGCCGAGCACCGCCTGGAGCCGCTCGCTGTAGGTCTGGGCGTTGCGGAACGCGGCCTCGTCCATCAGGGCCTTCGCCCGGATGATTGCCCGCTGCGAGACGAAGGGCAGCAGCGCCACCCGCACCCGAACGCCGCCGAGGTCGAGCTCGACGACACCGCCGTCGGCCGGAGCCCGGGGGGCGGTGGACACCGTCACCCGGCCGAGCGCCAACAGCCGAGACACGGCATCGAGCCTGCGGGCGTTGTCGTGGTTGCCGGCGATCACGACGACCGGGGCGGTATCGGCCAGCGCCAGGAGGGCGTCGTAGACGATGCGCTCGCTCTCGGCGGTCGGGGCTGCGGTGTCGAACAGGTCGCCGGCGACGACGACGAGGTCGACCTCGGCGGCTGCGGCGATCGAGGAGATCTCGGCGAGCACGGCCCGGTGCTCGCCGGCTCGGCTGTGGCCGCGGATCGCCTTGCCGACGTGCCAGTCCGAGGTGTGGAGCAGCTTCATTGTTGCCCTCTCCCCGGCCTCCATCTTCCCCGATGCCGCGCCCGGCGGCGGGCGCTCCGCCGGGTCATGAGGTCAGCCCGGCGAAGGGGTCGGCGGTCACGCCGGCCTCGGCCGTCGGGTCGTCGAGGTCGACCAACGCGCTCACCGCCTCGGCCGATCGGGTAGCCCATGCCGGGAAGGGGAACTCGACGAGCAGGGGCACCGGGAGGCGCGGTTGGGCGACGTACATCGAGCCTGGCTTGAGGATCGTGGCCCGCTGGCGCTGGACCGGCGGCAGGAAGCCGTACTCGTCGCGGCGGGCCTCGGCCGGGTCGAGCCGGCCGACCACCCGGATAGCGCTGTTGGCCACGACCCGCCGCTCCACTTCGCTGGCGGTCTGCTGGGCACCGATCAGGATGATCCCCAGCGAGCGGCCCCGCTCGGCCACGTCGAGGAGGATCTCCTTGATCGGGCTCGACGAGTCTCGGGGTGCGTACTTGTTGAGCTCGTCGAGCACGACGAGCTGCAGGGGTTTGGCGATCCCGCTGGCCTCCTTGGCGTCGAACGCCTGGCGCAGCACGACACCGACGACGAATCGCTTGGCCCGGTCGTGGAGGGCGTGGATGTCGACGACGGTCACCTGGTGGTTGTCGAGGTCGAGGCCATGGCGGGGGGCGTCGGCAACGTCGGCCCGGATCAGGTGCTCGACGTGGCGTCGGGCCGACGCCAGTCGGCGGACGAAGGCGTTGATCGTGCCGGTGCCGACCGCGCGACCGGTCCAGCGCTGGTCGGGCAGGTCATCGGGGTCGGCCGGGAGGAGCTTGTCCTCGATGGCGTCGACCAGCTCGCCGAAGGTTCGGATCGTTCGTCCGTCGAGGCGGACCGCGCCGTCGCCGGCTCCCCCGTCCGCCCCGAGCTTCGCCAGCTGAGCGGTCACCGCCTGGATGACGATCGTGTACTGCTGACGCTCGTCTTCGGCCTCGGCGAACAGGAACGGCAGGAGCTGCTGGCGGCAGAAGTCAGACACGGTCCAGAAGAACGGGCTCACGCCGAGATGGCGGGCTCCGGTGGCCGGCGTGGCGTTGGGGTCGCCCTTGCGGGGCGGGGCGAGGATGCCGACGTCTCGGAACGGGCTGGCGACCAGCCCCATCGAGCCGTAGCGCTCGGCCCGTTCGGGATCGAGGGCGGCGTTGTTGTGATCGAGGAAGAGCAGGTCTTCGCCCTTGACGTTGAAGATCAGCGCCTTGGTGTTGGCCGCCTCGGCCCCGAGAACGCCCGAGGTGAACATCGAGTAGAGCAGGAACGTGGCGTAGCTCGTCTTGGTGGCCACCCCGGAGATGCCGGAGATGTTGACGTGCGCCCCCTTCGTACCGTCGAGGAAGTCGAGGTCGAGGAAGACGGGCTCGTCGCTGCGGGACAGTCCGGCGGGGAGCCGCCGCTCAACGTCGTCGAACGACAAGGCGATGTCGCGCTCGGACTCGACGGCCAGGCGCACCCGGTTGCCCGGCAGTGGGGGCAGGAGCACCTCCGGCTCGAACCTCGTCGGCTGCACCAATGCCGCCTCGCTCACCTCTGCCGGCAGCACCCCCTCGGCGATCAGGAACACGTCGCTCTGGAACCGGGCTCCCTCGTGCCGGGCCCGGATCTGGGTGACAATCCCGTAGATCGACACCGAGTCGCCCTCCGGAAGCACTCGGTCGACAGCGACGACGTCGTCGAGCTGGAGCGTCGTCGCCGGGTCGACCGCCACCCAGAACTCGAGCGGTGTTGCGTCGTCGACGCCGATCACACGACCGACATAGGGCTCCTCCGAGCCGGTGGTGAGCGACATCTCCGCCATGCCACCAAACGCTAGACGGCCCGAGCGGCGCCGCGGCTCATACTCCAGAGCCGGCCTCGAGTCCGTCGGGTGCTCGTTCGTGGCACCCTGGGACGGTGACCGGAACGAGGGAGTGCCCGAGAGCCGTCGACCACTGCTCTGGATCGGGCATCCGCGTGCGCGACCTCCGGGTGTCGTTCGGCGACCGCCTCGTCCTCGACGACGTGTCGTTCGACATCGAAGCGGGCACCTCGGCGGCGATCATCGGCCCCAACGGCTCGGGCAAGACCACGCTGCTCAACGTCCTCGTCGGCACCGTGACCGCCGGGCGGGGCACGGTTAGCGCCGGGCCGCCCCGGTCGATCGCCTACGTGCTCCAGCACCGCGATGCCCGGCTCTGGCTCCCGCTCACCGTCAACGAGGTGATCACGATGGGCCGGTACGGCCATCGGGGCCTGCTGGGCCGGCTCACCAGCGCCGACCGCCAGCTGGTCGCCACCGCCGCCGCCCGGTTGGAGGTCGACGACCTGCTCGGGCGCCAGTTCGGTGAGCTGTCGGGCGGTCAGAAGCAGCGGGTGCTGCTGGCCCAGGCCTTGGCCCAGGACCCGTCGACCCTGCTGCTCGACGAGCCGATCACCGGCCTCGATCTCGCCAGCCAGCAGCGCATCCTCGACCTCCTGGAGGAGGAGACCGCCCGGGGAACGACGGTGGCGATCACGACCCACAACCTCGACGAGGCCCGCCACTGCGACGCCGTGCTGCTGCTGGCCGGACGGCTCGTGGCCGCCGGCCCGCCCGACTACGTGCTGATCCCCGATCGGCTGCGCGACGCGTTCGGGACCCGAGTCCTCGGCGACCACGACGGTCACGACCACCGGAGCGAGCTCCTCGTCGTCGACGATCACGGCCACGGCCAGCACGAGGGCCACGGCCACGACGAGCAGCACGGGCGGCCCTGAGGCAGGGACGCGATCGGAGTGACCGAGGGCGCCAGTGCGGTGGTGTCGAGCTATCGGTGCCATGATCTAGCTGCCCCCCATTTGGGCCGAAACGCACGCGCGCTACCGAAGGGATCCCTGATGCCGGTCAAGCCTCTCAACACCGACGATTTCGGCGGTGAGTTGTTCAACCTCGCCATGTCGGAAGGAGCGCGGCCGCTCCTCGAACGGGTCAAGACGTTCGTGGCGGAAGACGTCGAGCCGATGTCGATCGAGTTCCACAAGCTCGACGCCAACAAGACAGATCGGTGGTCCTACGCTCCCGGTCAACTGGAGCTGCTCGACGGGGTGAAGGAGAAGGCAAAGGCCAACGGGCTCTGGAACTTCTTCCTGCCCGACTCCGACGTCGGCGGCCTCACCAACCTCGACTACGCCTACATCGCGGCCGAGCTGGGCAAGAACCCGCTGGCATCCCAGTGCCTGAACTGCTCCGCCCCCGACACCGGCAACATGGAGGTGCTGGAGCGCGTCGGCACCCCCGAGCAGAAGAAGCAGTGGCTCGAACCGCTGCTCACCGGTGAGATCCGCTCGGCGTTCGCTATGACCGAGCCGGGCTTCGCGTCGTCCGACGCCAAGAACGTGCAGACGAGGGCCGTTCGCGACGGCGACGAGTACGTCATCACCGGCGAGAAGTTCTACATCTCGGGCGCCGGGGACCCTCGCTGCAAGATCATGATCACGATGGTGCGGACCAACCCCGATGCGCCGCCCCACAAGCAGCAGAGTCAGATCCTGGTACCGATCGACACGCCCGGCGTCGAGATCGTCGGCCCGATGCACGTGTTCGGCCACGACGATGCCCCCCACGGTCACATGCACATCAAGTTCCACGACGTGCGGGTACCGGCGTCGAACATGCTGCTCGGCGAGGGTCGCGGCTTCGAGATCTCCCAGCTCAGGCTGGGTCCCGGCCGCATCCACCACTGCATGCGCTCGATCGGGGCGGCGGAGAAGGCGCTCGAGCTGATGGTGACCCGAGGCCTGGGCCGCGAAGCGTTCGGCAAGCCGATCATCGCGCTCGGCGGCAACACCGAGATCGTTGCCCGGGCCCGGATCGAGATCGAGGCGATGCGGATGATGGTGCTCAAGGCGGCCAAGGCGATGGACCTGATGGGCAACACCGAGGCCCGGGTATGGGTGAGCGCCGTGAAGGCGATGGTTCCGGAGCGGGTCTGCAAGATCATCGACCAGGCGATCCAGATGCACGGCGCCACCGGCGTCTCGCAATGGACCCCGCTGGCCGACATGTACACCGGGCAGCGAACGCTCCGACTGGCCGACGGACCGGACGAGGTCCACCACATGGTCGTCGGGCGAGCGGAGATCGCCCGGTACCAGAACCTCCTGGCCGACGCCGCCGCTGACGCCGCCGAGCACACCGACGTCGCCCGGAACTAGATCCTTGGGGCGGTGAACCATCACCACTAGGACGCACCGATCACGGCCCGCCTGCTGATCGTTCACCACAGTCCGTCGGCCACCCTGTCCGAGATGCTGGACCGGGTGGTCGACGGTGCTGGCGCGGACGGGCTCGAGGCGATCGATGTGGTGACGCGCCCGGCGCTGGAAGCCGACGTCGACGACGTCCTCGTCGCCGACGGGTACATACTCGGGACGCCGGCCAACCTCGGCTACATGAGCGGCGCCCTCAAGCACTTCTTCGACACGGTCTACAACGACTGTCTCGACGTGACCGCCAGGCGCCCGTACGGGCTGTACCTCCACGGCCGGTCCGACACCGACGGTGCACGTCTGGCGGTGGAGAAGATCACGACCGGGCTCGGGTGGCGTCTGGCTCAGGAGCCGGTGTCGAGCATCGGCCCCCTCGACGACGCCACCGGCGACCGCTGCTGGGAGCTGGGGGCGGCGATGGCCGCCGGACTGTTGTAGTCCGCCCCTCCGAGAAACCGAGAACTCGTCTGACCAGCCGACTCTCCAGCCGAATCGACCTGCACGTACAATCATGACGATCATTGCTATTCTGTTACGGGATTGTGAACAACCGTAGGAGGTTCGTCATGTCAAAGGTGACTGAGTATCGAGGCTCGCGGCTCTTGGACGAGCACGGCACCGCCATAGGCGACGTCAGCGACGTCATCTACGAAGGTGTGAGCAACGAGCCCACCTGGCTCGTCGTGAATCCCGGCCTGCTCCGGGCCGAGCACTACGTGCCGGCGAGGGGCGCCTACCGGACCGACGACGACAAGGTCGTCGTCCCGTTCTCCGCCGAGCAGGTCAAGACAGCCCCCAAGGCCAAGGGTGATCACGTGCTCAGCAACGAGGTGCGGTCCGTGCTGACCCAGCACTACCACCTCGAGATCTGACATCAGTGGTCCTCGGTTTCGAACCCGGGGGCCAGGCCAGGAGGCATCATCGGTCGGCCGGGCATCATTGGCGCCCTGTCGTCGGCCGAGCCGGCGCCGAGGATGGTGCGGGTGACGGCCCGGGCGCTGTCGAGCAGCTCGTCGGCGGCGGCGCGCAGGTGACGATCGGCGACCGCGGTCGCGTCGTCGTCGAGGGCGAGCAACAGTGCCCGCCGCACGAGCTCCTTGACGAACGAGGCCGTGACCCCATCGATGCGCTCGATGATCGGTGCCGGGTCGTCGATCTCGTGGGGACAGTCCCGGAGGTACAGATCGAGCAGCCGCCATCGGCCCACCGCGTCGGGCAGGTCGATCTCCAGGGCGTGATCGATGCGGCCAGGCCTGGCGGCCAGCGCTGGTTCGACGATGTCGAGACGGTTGGTCGTGAGCACGAACAGCACGTCGTCGGTCGGAGTGAGGCCGTCCATCTCGTTGAGGAGCTGGAAGAGCAGCGGGTTTGTGTCCATGCCCGGCATGCCTCTGGTCGTGGCGATCAGGTCGACGTCCTCGATGACGAGCATGGCCGGTGAGAGCGAGCGGACGATGGCGGCCGCCTGGCCGAGCGCGCCGACGCTCGGGCCTTGCAGCACGACCACGGTGCGCTCCGGCATGGCGGCCGCCAGGTAGGCGACCGTGTGGGTCTTGCCTGACCCCGGCGGGCCGTAGAGCAGCAGGCCTCGCTTCAGCTCGCGGTTGGCCGACCGGAGCTCGTCGGCCCGCTCGGCCATGCCGATCGCATGACGCTCGATCGAGGCGAGATCCTCCGGCGGGAGCACCACCTCGTCGGCGGTGACCGACGGGCGAGGCATGAACGTGATGCCGAACTCGCCGTACTCGGAGAACGTGAATGCGAGCATTTTGCCTCGGTACACGTTGAACTGGTGGCGGCGCTTGTCGAGCTCGTCGAGCACGGCGTTCGAGGTGTCGACCAGCGGCGAGAAGACCTCCAGCCGGCCGTCCTGGGCCATCGACGGGCCGTGACGCTCACCCGGCGCCAGTGCGATCACCACAGGTTGATCGCCGTGCTCCACGAGCCAGAGCCCGGCGGTGACGCACCGCAGCGTGGTGTCGACGTCGATGGCGACGTCGTCGTAGACGGGCGGAACGGGATCGCTCGGTCCGGGAAAGCGACCGCTGAGCAGCGCCGAGAGGGAGAACCCGCCGTAGTGGGCGAGCTCGGGCGACAGGCCGATCACCCGCCCGGCCGGCTGCTCGGCGATCACCGAGTCGAAGGCGAGCTGCAGGTTGGGCCGCTCGACGACCGGCACCGGGCGACCGACCGCTTCGACCTCGGCCGGGTCGGTACCCAAGTGGGCAGCGACCAGGTCCTTCAGGGCCTCGCTGCGGGGCAGGAGGCGGTGGGCCTCGCTCATCAAGAGCGACATCGACCGAGCGAGCTCTCGGAGATCGTCGGGTGGTGCAGGTGGTGAGTCGGCCATGGCTGCGACCATAGGACCGACGGCGACGGCCGCGGGATCAACCGAGCACGAGCCCGGCGAGCACTCGGGCCACGCCGTCGTCGGCGTGATGAGGGGCGGTGGCATCGGCGATCTCGCGCACTCGCGGTCCGGCGTTGGCCATCGCATAGCCGACGCCGACCCAGGCGAGCATGCCGAGGTCGTTGGCGTGGTCGCCGAAGGCGATCGTCTCCGTGCGGTCGATACCGACATCGGCGCACAGGAGCCTGAGCGCATCGCCCTTGTTGGCGTCGGCCGCGGTGATCTCCACGAACGCCGCGCCCGACGTCGACGTGCTCAGTCCGACGGGAACGTCGGCCGCGACGGCGTCGAGCCATGCGTACTCGGTGAGCTCGTCGTGGGCGATCATCAGCTTGAGCACGGTGTCCTCACCGACCCGGAGGTCCCGGGTTGGCCGCGGCTTGGCTTCGAACCGGGCGTCGGTGGCGGCCCGGTTGACGACCCAACGGTCGGTGTGGAACACCCCTTCGGGCGACTCCCAGGCGAAGCCGACCGTGGGGAAGCGGTCCCTCAGCCCGTCGACGACCTCGCTGACCTGAGCACCGGTCAGCGGTCGATGCACCACGACACCACCCGCTTCGAGGTCGTAGACGGTCGCGCCGTTCGAGCAGATCAGCCAGCGCAGGCATCCGACGTGCTCCAGCCGGGGCACGGCGCTCCAATGGCTCCGGCCGGTGGCGACGACGATCTCCACACCGGCGGCGGCCACGGCCCGGAGCGTCTCGGCGGTCCGGGACGAAACCGTGCCGTCGGGCCCGAAGAGGGTGCCATCGAGGTCGCTGGCGACCAATCTGATCGTCGAGCCGACGGGTGCGTTCACAGCCCACCAACCTACTGCGCCGACGGTGGCCTGACCGCAAGGCGCGACGCCCGCCGAGGGCCATCGGCCCGGCCCGAGCGGCCGCGACGGCCTGTGCATTGCGAGTGGACAACCGGTGGACGGAGGAAGAAGTTCTGGGGACTTTGAAGAAATCCTATGGACAAGTCTGGGGATTCCAAGAAAGATCTTGACCCCCAAAAACAGAGGACTAGGGTCTGCTCTAGGCGATCGAAACGGCGGATGATCAGCTGAAGGAACAGGGCGGGAAGAACCGGTCACACGGACCTGAACGTCATACGATCCGACGCGGAGAGTTCGCTCGACCGATCGACCGAGGTACGAGCAACACCCACAACGCTCCCAGAAGCGGCGGCCGGCACTGCCGGAAAGTGACTGGGAGTCCGTGAACCGAGAGGGCTCACCCGCCACTCGGGGAAGGTAAAGCAAACTGCCCGTCGGGTCCTCTCCGACGGGCAGTTGAGAATCTGTCGAGCGGAACAGTACTCCTGTTGAGATCGACAGAGGTGGATGCTCGTCCCGACCATTTGGCGCCCCTGCGGTTGTCGGCTGCGGCCGTGGACCCAGGGGCGCCGCTCTGTTCGCAACGACCGTTGTGCTGGCACATCCTAATCCCCCGCCCGTGCGCGGTCTACACCCTCCGCGCTCCGGCTAGG
This sequence comes from Acidimicrobiia bacterium, assembly GCA_029861725.1. Taxonomy (GTDB): domain Bacteria; phylum Actinomycetota; class Acidimicrobiia; order Acidimicrobiales; family SZUA-35; genus CADEDH01. Next base: position 17,310 of record JAOTYQ010000015.1, read on the forward strand.
AGCCGTGGACGTACTGCCAGCCGAACCGGCCCTTGATGCACAGGTGACCGCTCGTGACGTCGTGGTCGGCGGGCGAGGTGACCTTGACGATCCGCTCGTCCTGCACGTGCAGCTCGAGATTACAGCCGACCCCACAGTAGGAGCACACGGTCCGGGTGACGGTCTGCTCCTCGGGTCGCCAGTCGCCGGCGGAGCGCAGATCGAACTCGGTCTTGAACTGCAGTGCGTTGGTCGGGCACACCGCCACGCAGTTCCCACAGTAGACACAGGCCGACTCGGGCAGCACCGCGTCGAACTCGGTGGCGATGCGGGCCCCGAAACCACGCCCCGAAACGGCGATCGCGTACGTGTGCTGCGCGTCGTCGCCGCAGGCCTCCACGCACTTGTAGCAGAGCACGCACTTGTCGTAGTCACGGATGTAGAGCTCGTCTTCGATCCTGACCGGTTCGTTCATCCGCTCCCGGTCGGGCCCGTACCGGTCGGCGTCGGCGCCGTAGCGATCGAGCCACGGCGCGAGATCATCGGCCTGGCTGAGGTCGACGCCCGACGCAAGGAATTCGAGCACCATCTTCCGGCTGTGGCGCACCCGCTCGGAGTCGGTCGCAATGGCCATGCCGTCCTCGGCCACCCGGGAGCACGCCGGGATCAGCGTGCGCGAACCTTCGAGCTCGACGACGCAGACCCGACAGGCGTTGACCGGCGTCAGGGTCTCGGCGTAGCAGATCGTCGGGGTGTCGACGCCGGCCGACACGCACGCGGCGAGCACCGACGCCCCCGCCGGCACCTCCACGTCGGTCCCGTCGACCCGGAGCCGCACAGCGGTCTCCGCCTCGGCTCCGGCCGACCCGGTGTCGGTGGTCGTCTTCTCCGAAGGAGGGGTCATGGGTTCAGTCCTTCGATCAGTCCGAGGTCGATGGCGGAGCGCACGGCGGTGGAGGCGGTGTGGCCGAGGCCGCAGATCGACGCATCCTTCATCGCCCGGTCCATCTCGTCGAGCAGGGCGACCGGCGTCACCGACGAGCCGTTGCTCCCGTTGCCCCAGCCGGTACCGCCGGCGGCGAGGAGCTCGTGCTGGCGGATCGTGCCGACCCGGCACGGCACGCACTGACCGCACGACTCGTGGCGGAAGAACTCGGCGATCCTGGTCACCACGGCGGTGAGATCATCGCCAGCGTCGAACGCCATCACCACCCCGGACCCCAGCGACAGTCCGGCTGCCCTCGACCCTTCGAACGTGAGCGGCAGGTCGAGTTGGTCGGGGCCGACGAAGCTGCCGGCGGCACCGCCGAGCAGCACGGCTCGGAGGTGTCCGACCGCCCCACCGGCCAGGTCGAGCAGCTCGCCGAGCGTGGCACCGAACGGCACCTCGTAGAGCCCGGGCTTGGCCACCCGGCCGCTCAGGCAGAACAGCTTGGTGCCCGTCGATCCTTCGGTGCCGACCGAGGCGAACGCCGCTCCCCCGCCGGTGACGATGTCGAGCACGTTGGCCAGCGTCTCGGGGTTGTTGATGACGGTCGGCTGGTGGAACAGGCCGTTGGTGGTCGGGAACGGTGGCTTCTGGCGGGGCTCGCCTCGGAAGCCCTCGAGCGAGTTGAACAGGGCGGTCTCCTCGCCGCAGATGTAGGCGCCGGCGCCCCGCCGGATCTCCAGGTCGAAGGTGAAGCTCGATCGGGCGATCCGCTCGCCGAGGAACCCGGCCTCCCGGGCTTGGTCGATCGCAGCCGCAAGGCGCTCGGTGGCCAGGGGGTATTCGCCCCGGATGTAGATCCAGCCGTTCGAGGCGCCCGTGGCGAACCCGGCGATCGTCGCCGCCTCGATCACCGCGAACGGGTCGTTCTCCATGAGGATCCGGTCCTTGAACGTGCCCGGCTCGGACTCGTCGGCGTTGACGACGACGTGCTTGGTGCCAGCCTCGCCGGCAACCGCTCGCCACTTCACCGCAGTCGGGAACGCCGCTCCGCCTCGACCCATCAGCCCCGACGCGTCGATCTCGTCGATCACGCCGTCCGGGCCGAGGGTGAACGCCTTCGCCAAGGCCTTGTACCCGCCTGAGTTCACATAGGCCGACAGCTCGGTGGGGTCGACCGTTCCCACGCGACTCAGCAGCCGGAGGCGGGGGTCGCCGGCTTGGGGCACCAGCGGGGCCGGCGGCCCGCCGTCAGCGATGTCGACCGGTACGGCGTCGGCCTTCCCCCGCCCCTGGAGGAACTGCGCCACCGGCCGCTCGCACTGACCGAGGCACGGGCTCTCGCGCACGATCTCACCGCCTCCTGCGAGGCCGGCGATCACCTCGGCCGAACCGGCGATCTGGCAGGCGGCGTCGACACAGACGTGCAGCACATCTCGCTCGTGGCCTGGGTCTTCGGTGACGAACAGGTCGTAGAACGTGGCGACGCCGTAGGCCTCGGCCGGTGGCACGCCGAGCACGTCGGCGAGGTGGTTGATCCCGCCGGGGCTGATCCACCCCGCCGTTCGCTGGAGGGCGTGCAACGCCGGGAGCAGGAGGTGGCGCCGCTCGTTTCGGCGGGCCGACCCGCCGAGCACGAGCCGCTCGCTGCGCCGAACCACGACCGGCCCAATCGTCGCGTCGACCACCCCGTCGACCGCAGCCGCCTCCGCTGGAGTCGGCCGGTCGGTTCCGATGTGGACGTCGGTCATGCAGGCTTCCTCGCGGCAACCGGCCCCTCGGCCTCGACCTCGACCTCGACCTCGTCGAGCTTCTCGATGCGGATCGACGCCGCTTTGAACTCGGCGGTGCCCGAGCGCTTGTCCCAGGCGTCGTTGGTCAAGACGTTCACATCGACCAACTCGGGGAAGTGGAACGTCGTGAACGTCAGCCCAGTCGGCAGCTCGGCCTGGACCCGAACCGCCATCTCCACCGCCCCCCGCGGCGACACCACCCGAACCCGCTCGCCGTCGCCGATGCCGAGCTGCGTGGCGTCGGCCGGGCTCACGTCGAGAGCGTCGCCGTAGCGAATGGGTGAGTCGAGCCCACCGGATTGCACCCCGGTGTTGAACGAGTCGAGGGCCCGGCCGGTCGTCAGCCGGAGCGGGAACGCGTCGGTCAGCTCCTCGGCGGGGCCGGCGTGCTCGACAGGGCTGAACGGAGCTGGATCCCGCCCGTCGAGATCGTCGGCCCAGAGCCAGCCGTGGAGGAACGGGCTTCCCGGGTGGTCTTCGGTAGGGCACGGCCACTGCAGCCCGCCCGCGGCCTCGAGCCGGGACCAGGTCATCCCCCGGTGCACCGGCGACAGCGACCGCAGCTCTTCCCACAGGTCTTCGGCGGTCGGCTTCCCCCAGCCGCCGTCCAGCCGGTTGGCCAAGTCGGCGAGGATCTCGATGTCGTCCCTGGCCCCGCTCGGGGGCGGAACCGCAGCCCGGACCCGCTGGACCCGACGCTCGCTGGAGGTGACCGTGCCTTCGGCCTCGGCCCACGCCACCGATGCGGGGAGCACGACGTCGGCCAGCTCGGCGGTCCGGGTGAGGACGATGTCCTGCACGACGAGCAGGTCGAGGTCGGTGAGGAGCTTGCGGGCGTGGGCGACATCGGGCTCGGAGTCGGCTGGGTTCTCCCCGATGCAGTACACCGCCCGCAACGCTCCCGTTTCCATCGCCTCGAACATGAGCGTCAGGTGGAGGCCGGGCTCGGGCGGCACCGGGGCGCCCCACGCCGCTTCGAACCTCGCTCGGGCCGCGGGATCGGCGACGTCCTGGAACCCGGGCAGCCTGTCCGGCAGGGCCCCCATGTCGCCTCCGCCCTGCACGTTGTTCTGGCCTCGCAGCGGCACCAGACCGGAGCCCCATCGTCCGACGTGGCCGGTGAGGAGGGCCAAGTTGCAGAGGGCGACGACGTTGTCGACGGCGTTGTGGTGCTCGGTGATCCCGAGCGTCCAGAGGATCTGGGCCTTTCCGGCCGTGGCGTAGGCCTCGGCCAGCTCGGCGATCGCCGATGCCGGGACGCCGGTGATCGACTCGGCCCGATCGAGCGTGTACGGCTCCACGACTGCGGCGTAGGTGTCGAAGCCGGTGGTCGAGTGGGCGATGAAGTCGCGGTCGTGCCACCCGTTGGCGATGATATGACGGCCAACGGCGTTGGCCAGAGCGATGTCGGTCCCGACCGACAGCCCCAGCCAGACGTCGGCGAACTTGGCCGATGCAGTCCGCCTAGGGTCGACGCAATACATCCGGGCCCCGTTGTCGAGCCCCTTCATCAGGTGGTGGAAGAAGATCGGGTGGGCCTCACGGGCGTTGGAGCCCCACAGCAAGATGACGTCAGCCTCGTGGATCTCCTCGTACGAAGAGGTCCCGCCTCCGGCCCCGAACACTGTCGCCAGACCGACGACCGACGGAGCGTGTCAAGTGCGGTTGCAGGAGTCGATGTTGTTGGTGCCGATCACCGCTCGAGCGAACTTCTGAGCGGCGTAGTTCACCTCGTTGGTCGCCTTCGAGCAGCTGAACATGCCAACGGCTTGCCGACCGTGCTCGGTGACGACCGAGCGGAGGCCGCTGGCGACCCGGTCGAGCGCTTCGTCCCAGGTCGCCTCCCGCAGCTCACCGTCGCGCCGGACGAGCGGCGTCCTGAGCCGAGGCCTGGCTGTTCCCTTGCTCGCAGTCCTGTTGCGTGCTGTGCGCATGCTCGCGATCGTAGCTTGAGCGCTCTCCGAGGCCTCGATCGCGCGAGCGGTCGCGCCCCGGCGCGGACGACACACTCAAAACGCGAACGGGTTGTTCGCCGTTTGGCTAGCTTGAAGCTCGATGCGATGGTCGAAACTGTTCATTCCCACCCTGCGGGACGCACCGGGTGATGCCGAGGCGGCCAGCCACGCCCTCCTGGTCAAGGGAGGCTTCATCCGCCAGCTCCACGCCGGCCACTACTCGCTGCTCCCGCTGGGGTTTCGGGTCCATGCCAAGGTGGCCGACATCGTGCGGCAGGAGATGGACGCACTCGGCGCCCAGGAGTTCCTGCTCCCGACGATGCACCCGGCCGACGTCTGGAAGCGGTCGGGTCGGTGGGACACGATGGGCGAGATCATGTTCCGCCTCCAGGACCGGCGGGGCAACGACCTGGCCCTCGGCATCACCCACGAGGAGATCTTCGCCACCGTCGCCGCCGAGCTGAGCTCCTACCGGGAGCTTCCCCAGATCTGGTACCACATCCAGACGAAGTTCCGTGACGAGGCCCGCCCGAAGTCGGGCTTGCTTCGGGTGCGGGAGTTCGCCATGAAGGACTCCTACAGCTTCGACATCGACTGGGCCGGCCTCGACACGGCCTTCGAGCTGCACCATGCCGCCTACACCCGCATCTTCGAGCGGCTCGGCCTGCCGGCGTTCGCCGTCGAGGCGTCGAGCGGGGCGATGGGCGGCAACACCTCGACGGAGTTCATGGTCCCCTGTGCCGCCGGTGAGGACGACGTGGTCCGCTGCCCGAACTGCGACTACGCAGGCAACATCGAGAAGGCGACCTCGTCGCTGCCCGACATCGCCGACGAGGCCCCGCCGCCCGAGCCCGAGCGGTTCCCGACGCCGGGGGTCCGCACGATCGCAGCGCTCGAGGAGTTCGAGGGCGGCGCTGCCGCCGACCGGCAGATCAAGACCATGGTCATGATCATGGACGGGAAGCCGACCCTGGCGCTGTTGCGGGGTGATCACCAGCTCAACGTGCAGAAGCTGATCGACGCCACCGGCACCATCGAGCTTCGGCCGGCGCAGCCGGAGGAGACGGTGGCCACCCTGGGCGCCAACCCGGGATCGCTGGGCGCCGTCGGTGTGACCGGCGTTCCGATCATCGCCGATGAGGCGCTCCGGGGCCGGACGAACCTCACGACCGGGGCCAACGAGGACGACTGGCACTATCGGGGCGTCGACATCGAGCGCGACATCGACGTCGATCAGTGGGCCGACCTGCGCGAGGTGACCGCCGGGGAGGCGTGCCCGAAGTGTGGCACGCCGCTGGAGATGATCCGCTGCGTCGAGGCGGGCCACATCTTCAAGCTCGGCACGCTCTACGCCGAGAAGTTCGACGTCACGGTGGCCGACCACGAGGGCAATGCTCAGCCGGTCGTGATGGGCAGCTATGGGATCGGCATCGGCCGGAACATGGCCACGATCGCCGAGACCTACCACGACGACAAGGGGCTGATCTGGCCGGTGGCCGTCGCCCCCTACGAGGTCGTGCTGACCGTGGTCAAGGTCGACGACGACTCGATGGCCGCCGCCTCCGGGATCTACGACGAGCTCCGGGCCCGAGGTATCGACGTGCTCCTCGACGACCGCGACGCCCGGGCCGGCGTGAAGTTCGCCGACGCCGAGCTGATCGGCGTCCCGTATCGCATCACCCTCGGTCCGAAGGGTCTGGCCAACGGTGAGGTCGAGCTGACCCCGCGGGCTACTGGCGACACCGAGCAGGTGGCGCTCGATGCCATCGTCGACACAGTGACCGAGCGAATCGTGGCCGCCCACTGATCTCCGCCCCCACCGTCGACCGGGCTCCTCGTCCATCGGCGGCCTGCTCGCCGGCG
>JAOTYQ010000016.1 GCA_029861725.1 Acidimicrobiia bacterium
CCGAGATCCCGTTGTCGGCGAGGCGCTCGACCAGCTGCGTCTGGCTCGACACCGCTTCCTCGGCAAGGAGACGGCCGATGCGATGCTGCCGCTCGGCCTTGTTACCGGCCATGGTTACCGGTCATGGTTACCGGCCATGACTTCGTGCGCTGGCCTGCGGGTTCGGTTCCGAGCGGCGGCGCATCCCGCGCTGCGCGCTCACCGGCGAGCTCCCTTGGCGTCGTACAGCCAGAGCAGCACGCCGCGGATCGCGGCCAGGCGGTTGGCGGCCTGGGCCCACACCCGGCTGCGGTCGCCGTCGATCACGGCAGCCGACACCTCCTCGCCACGATGGGCCGGTAGGCAGTGGAGGAAGATCGCGTTCGGGCTGGCTGAGAGGAGCTGCTCGTCGACGGTGTAGCCCTCGAACGCCTTGAGGCGCTCGGCTCGTTCCGCTTCCTGCCCCATCGAGGTCCAGGTGTCGGTGTAGACCGCATCGGCGCCGACGATCGCGTCCCCAGCTCGATCGAACAGTGCCACGTCGACACCGGCGACGACCAGCCGCTCGTGATCGGCCTCGCTGAACCCGTAACCCGGGGGTGAGGCCACCCGCAGCTCGCCGCCGAGGAAGCCGACAGCGAGGCCGAGCGATCGTGTGACGTTGTTGGCATCGCCGACGTAGGCGACCACTCGATCCTTGATCGAACCCAGCTCGGACTCCAGCGTCAGCACGTCGGCGATCGCCTGCAGTGGGTGGGCGTCGTCGGACAACAGGTTCACGACGGGCACCGCGTCGAGTGCTGCCATCCGCTCGAGGACCCGATGCTCGTGGACCCGGGCGCAGATCCCAGCGTGGTAGCACGCCAATGTGCGGCCGATGTCCTCCGCGGTCTCCCGGTCATCGATACCGATCTCGTCGTTGGTGATGTAGATGGGGTGACCGCCGAGCTGGACCACCGCCATCTCCGTCGAGTTGCGAGTTCGGGCCGACGGCTTGGTGAAGACGCAGGCGATGCCCCGACCGGCGAGGACCGGGCTGAGGTCCGAGACCTCCATCCTGGCCAGCTCGCAGATGTGGGCCAGCTCGTCCGGGGTCAGATCGTCGATCTCGAGCAGGTGACGCAGGTGGCTCGATCGAGCGCTCATGTCCCGCCCCCCAGCTCGTCGAGGACGGGACCGAGGATCGACACCGCCTCGGCGATGTGCTCGGCGGTGATCGTGAGCGGTGGGGCCAGGCGAATGGCCGTGGGCGTGATCCCGTTCACGACGAGCCCTCGTTCGAGGCAGGTCGCGGCCGCCACCTGGGCGTCCACGCCGGCCAGCTCCACGGCGAGCAACAGACCGAGACCTCGCACGCCGGTAACCTGCGGGAGCTTGAGCATCGCCTCGGTCAGCTCGGCCCCGACCTCGGTGGCCAGCGCCGGGGCGTCGATCGCTATCATCGTGTCGATGACCGCCCGGGCGGCCGACGTGGTGAGAGGCTGGCCGCCGTAGGTGGTGGCATGATCGCCCGGCTGGAACGCCGATGCGACCTCCCGCCGGGCCCAGCAGGCACCGATCGGGACTCCGTTGCCGAGCGCCTTGGCCATCGTCACCACGTCGGGCCGGACGTCGAAGTGTTGGAACCCGAACCAGCGCCCGGTCCGAGCCATGCCGGTCTGTACCTCGTCGACCATGAACAGGATGTCTCGCTCGTCGCACAACCGGCGAACGCCCTGGAAGTACTCGGGGGTGGCCGGGTTCACCCCGCCTTCGCCCTGGACCGGCTCGAGCAGCACCGCCGCCACCGTGTCGTCGAGCGCCCGCTCCAGCTCGTCGAGGTCGTCCCAGATCACGTGGCGGAAGCCCTCGGGGAGCGGTTGGAACGTGTCCCACTTCTGCGGCTGGCCGGTGGCGGCCAGGGTGGCCAGCGTTCGGCCGTGGAAGCTCTGGAAGGCACAGACGACGACGTGTCGCCCGGGTCCGCCATAGCGTCGGGCCAGCTTGATGGCGGCCTCGTTCGACTCGGCTCCCGAGTTGCAGAAGAACACCTGCCCGCCGACTGGCTCACCGTCGCCGATCAGCACGTCGAGCTCGGTGGCGACGGCCCAGTTGTGTTCGGTGGCATACAGGTTCGACACGTGCAGGAGGCGCTGCGACTGGGTGGCGAGGGCCTCGGCGACCGCGGGGTGGGAGTGGCCGAGACTGGTGACGGCCAGGCCGGACAGGAAGTCGAGGTAGCGCCGGTCGTCGCGATCCCACAGGTAGGGGCCTTCGCCTCGGATGAACTGAACCGTTGGTGGCCCGTAGGTGGGCATGAGCGGGCAGTGGTCGAGCTCGACGGTGGCTCCCACTGCGCTGCGATGATCGGTCATGGCCGTTCCCTTCCGGGCCCCGATGGAGCCCTGTGCAGTTCCGGCCGGGCGAGGGCCGGAGCGGCGTGTCTTTCGTGGTCGGTTGGTAGTCGAGCGGTCATTGGCCCGTCGGGCGTGTCGTCGGATTCGGGGTCATCGAGCGGTGATCATCGTGCCGATGCCGGCGTCGGTGAAGAGCTCCAACAGCAGCACATGGGGGATGCGACCGTCGAGCATGTGGGCCCCGACCGCCCCGGCCCGGACGGCGTCGATGCACGACTGGACCTTGGGGACCATGCCGCCAAAGATCGAGCCGTCGTCGATGGCGGCCTCCAGGTCGCCGATGGTCGCCTTGGCCACGAGGCTGCTGGGTTCGTCGAGGTCGGTGAGGAGCCCCGGAACGTTCGTCAGGTAGATGACCTTCTCGGCGCAAAGGGCTCCGCCGAGGGCCCCGGCCACGGTGTCGGCGTTGATGTTGAGCGCCTGGCCCTCGACACTGGCCCCGATCGAGGAGACGACCGGGATCAGATCCTCGGCCAGCAGCCGCTCGACGATACCGGGATTCACCGCCACGATCTCGCCGACATAGCCCAGCTCGGGATCCCTGGCCTCGGCCACGATCAGGTGGCCGTCCTCGCCCGACATGCCGACCGCATAGGCGCCGTGCACGTTGATCTGGCCGATGATGTCACGCCCGACCTTCCCGACGAGCACCATACGGGCCACGTCGAGCGTCTCGGCATCGGTGACCCGGAGCCCGTTGCGGAACTCGCTCTCCTTGCCGAGCCGGCCGAGCAGCTCGCCGATCTGGGGCCCGCCCCCGTGGACGACGACGGGCTTGATACCCACCGAGCGGAGCATGACGACGTCTTCGGCGAAGCTCCGGGCCAGGTCGTCGTCGACCATCGCGTTGCCTCCCAGCTTGACGACAACGACGGCGCCCCGGAACCGCTTGATGTAGGGCAGGGCTTCCACGAGGGCCGCGGTCCGCTGCTCGGGCGAGTAGCCCCGGTCGTCTCCGATCGTGGCGGTCATGACCGGTATCCGGCGTTGATGTCGATGTAGCCGTGGGTGAGGTCGCAGGTCCAAATCGTGGCCCGCCCGGAACCGACGCCCACGTCGACGGCGAGCCGCACGTCGTCGCCTCGCAGGTGCTCGGTGGCCCGCCTCTCGGAGTACCCGTCGCGGACGACGCCTCCCTCGGTCACCGGCTCGTCGCCGATGGCGATCGCCAGGCGGTCGCGATCGGCCTTCTGGCCGGCCTTGCCGACCGCCATCACGATGCGACCCCAGTTGGCGTCCTCGGCGGCCAGCGCGGTCTTGACCAGCGGAGAGTTGCCGATGGCGAGCCCGATCGCCTTCGCCGCGGCGTCGTCCTGGGCCCCGGTCACGGTGACCTCGACGAACTTGGTCGCGCCCTCCCCGTCGCGGACGATCTGGTGGGCGAGGTCGAGGTTCACCGCCCCGAGTGCGTCGACGAACGCCTCCCAATGGGGTGAGCCGGGCCCGCTGAGCGGTTCGTTGCCGGCCGCTCCGGTGGCAAAGGACAGCACGGTGTCGCTGGTCGAGGTATCGCCGTCGACCGTGATCCGGTTGTAGCTCGCCTCCGTTGCGGCCGCCAGGGCCGCTTGCAGCGCATCGGCGGTGACGGCCAGGTCGGTGAACACGAACCCGAGCATCGTTGCCATGTCGGGGGCGATCATGCCGCTGCCCTTGGCGATGCCGGCGACGACGGCCGCGGTGCCGGCCACCGGTCGGGACGAGCCCTTGGGATAGGTATCGGTGGTGCGGATGGCGTTGGCCGCAGCCTCCCAGCCGGCGTCGCCGGACCCGGCCAGCACCGGCAGCGCCTCGGTCAGGGCGGCGGGATCGAGGGTCTCGCCGATGACGCCGGTCGAGGCGAGGAAAACCTCCGCTGGCTGGCAGTCGATCGCCTCGGCGATCACCTCTGCGGTCAGCTTCGCCGCGACCGCTCCGGCCTGCCCGGTGAACGCGTTGGCGTTCCCGGCGTTGCACACGACCGCCCGGGCCGTGCCGTTCGGCAGGATGGCCCGACACCAGTCGACGGGAGCCGATGGGCACAGCGACGAGGTGAAGACGCCCCCCACCGTCGTACCGGCGTCGAGCCGGGCCAGCATCAGGTCGGCCCGCCCCTGGTAGCGGAGGCCGGCTGCATGGGTCGACAGCCGGACGCCGGGAACGGGTGGCATCGACGGGAACACCTCGGGGGCGAGCGGCGACACCGCCTCGGCGGCGGTCACGGGTACACCCCGGCGACCGCCAGCCCGGTGTCCTCGGGCAGCCCGACGGCGAGGTTCGCACACTGAACAGCCATGCCCGAGGCCCCTTTCATCAGGTTGTCGAGGGCGCCGAGTCCCAAGATCGTCCCCGTTCGGGGGTCGACACGGGCGGTCAGGTGCACGGCGTTCGAGCCGAGCGTCGCCTTGGTCGAGGGACTCCGGTCGGCTACGACGACGAACGGCTCGTCGCGGTAGAACTCGGCGAGCACCCGTTGGGCCTCGGCAGAGTCGATCGACGCGCCGGATGGGGTCGGCCGGCCGTAGCAGGTGGCGAGAATGCCTCGGTTCATCGGCACGAGATGCGGGGTGAAGAGCACCGACGGCTCCTGTCCGGTGCGCTCGGCCAGAGCCTGCTCGATCTCGGGGGTGTGGCGATGGGTGAGCAGGCCATAGGCCGTGACGTCCTCGTCAACGGTGCAGAAGGTCGTGGTCGGCTTTGGAGGGCGGCCTGCTCCGCTAACCCCGGTGATCAGATCGACGACGATCCCCTCCGGCTCGATGAGGCCGGCCGACAGCAGCGGGGCGAGCGTCAACACGGCGGTGGCTGCGTTGCAGCCGGTGGCGGCGATCAGCTCCGCCCCGGCGATCTTGTTCCGGAACAGCTCCGGTAGCCCGTAGACCGCTTCGTGCAACAGCTCCGGACACGTGTGCTCGGCCCCATACCACTCGGGATACAGGCCGGGATCGTGAAGCCGAAAGTCCGATCCGAGATCGACGATGTGGCCGACCGTGCCCTTCAGCTCGGGCACGACGCTCATGCTCACTCCGTGAGGGAGGCCGCAGAACACCACGTCGAGCCCGTCGAGCGCGTCGGGCGCATAGGCATCGAAGACCCGATCGCCGTAGGCGAGGGCGAGGCTGGGATAGAGCTCGGCGATCGGCCGTCCCGCCTGGCTGTCGCCCGTTGCGGCTGCGAGCTCGAAGTCGGGATGGCAACTGAGCAAGCGGAGCAGCTCAGCGCCGGTGTAGCCGGACGCTCCGACGATGCCGACTCGATAGCTGGTCATGTCACGGCTCCTTCTCGGCGGGTCGGTCGGGTGGTTCGGCACGGGGCGCCGCAGGCCCTTGGCGCTCCGAGCAGGCTATGGGAATAGATTCAAGACAGCAAATAGTTATTCATGAGCGGTCGAGGCCGGCCAGGGTACCCTGCAACGGCGGTGAGCATTCTCGTGGGCATCTGTGGGGGCAGCGGCTCGGGTAAGTCGACCCTGGCCGATCGCATCGTCCACCACCTCCAAGCCGGGCGCGGCGCCGACGCCGCCTGCGTGCTGAGCTTCGATGCGTACTACCACGATCTGCCGCATCTGCCGTTCGAGGAACGAGCGACGGTCAACTACGATCACCCCGACTCCCTCGATCACCGGCTCCTCGTCTACCACCTCCAAGCCCTCCGCTCGGGCCAGGAAGTGGCCGTCCCAGTCTACGATTTCACCGCGCACCGCCGGTCCGCCGATCTGCACATCGTCGATCCGTGCGAGGTCGTCGTCGTGGAGGGCATCCTGCTGTTCGCCTTCGCCCCGGTCCGCGACGAGCTCGATCTCCGAGTGTTCCGTCGCTGCCCGGAGCCTGTCCGCTTCAGCCGGCGGCTCGAGCGCGACGTCGCCGAGCGGGGTCGTTCGCCGGCCTCGGTCCAAGCCCAGCTGGCCGCCACCGTGCGACCGATGCACGACCGGTACGTCGAGCCCAACGCCAGCCACGCCGACCTGATCACCCACCACGGCCAGGACCTCGCTGGCGTCACCGAGCGGATCGCCGACCGGGTGGCGCGCCTGATCGGCGCCCGTTCCTGAGGTCGATCAGCTGGCCCGCCCAGCCAGGCGAGCCGCGCCCTCGGCGGCGGTCAGCTGGATCTCGACAATGGCGAGGCCGCCGTCCCAGAAACCGGGATCGCTGAGGTCGCAGCCGACGATGGCCCCGAGCTCCTCCGGTGAGCGCGAGCCTCCGGCCGACAGCAGCTCGAGGTAGGCCGGAACGAACGAGTCGCCGGCCGCCTCGTAGCGGGCGTAGACCGACAGGGCGAGCAGCTGGCCGTAGGCATAGGCGTAGACGTAACCGGGGGTGCCCATGAAGTGCGGGATGTACGACCACCACGACCGGTACCCGTCGGTTATCTCGACCGCGTCGCCCAGCATGGCGGTCTGGGTCTCGGCCCACAGATCACCGAAGCGATCGACCGAGAGCTCGCCCTCGGAGCGGCGGGCGGTGTGGCACGCATTCTCGAAGCGGTTCATCGCCACCTGGCGGAAGACGGTGGCGATCGAGTCGTCGATCGTGGAAGCGAGCAACGCGAACCGCTCACCGGGATCATCGATCAGCTCCAGCAACCGCTTGTTCGTCACCGTCTCACCGAACACCGAGGCCGTCTCGGCCAAGGTCAGCGGTGTTGACTGGTGGAAGATGCCCTGCGCCCGGGCCAGGTAGGCGTGGACGCCGTGGCCTAGCTCGTGGGCCAGGGTCAGCACGTCACGGGGCCGGGAGGTCCAGTTGAGCAGCACGTAGGGATGGTGCGACGGCACCGTATAGGCGCAGAAGGCCCCCGGCTGCTTGCCGGGTCGGATCGGGGCATCGATCCAGCCCTCGGTGATGAACCGATCGACGATCGATGCCAGCTCGGGGGAGAACGAGTCGTAGGCGTCGCGAACGACCGAGGTGGCCTCGGCCCAGCCGATCTCCTGCTCACCGTCGGCCACTGCGGCCATCCGGTCGTAGTCGGCCAGGCGGTCGAGTCCGAGCACCGAGGCCTTGAGCCGGTACCAGCGTTGGGGGATGTCGTACCGGGCGACCACGGCTGACACGAGGGCCTCGACCGATGCGTCGCTTGCCTCGTTCGAGAGGTTCCGGCTCGAGATCCAGGTGTCGAACGACCGGAGCCGATCGTCGATCGACTTGTCGAGCAGCAGGGTGTTGAAGATGAATCCTCTCGTCCGCAGGCCCTCGGCCAACCCGGCAGTGACCGCGTCGGCTGCCGCCCGGCGAGTGTCCCGATCCGGGTGCTGGAGGAGCGACAGTCCCTGTTCGAGCGGAGCGGTCTCGGTGCCCCCTTTACCGTCGTCCAGCTCCACTTCGATCGCCGAGGTGAGCTCCGAGAACAGCCGCACCCAGGCCGAGCCGCGGGTGACCGACGTCTCGATCAGCAGCGTCTCCTCCACCTCGCTGAGCAGGTGCGGTCGGTTGAGTCTCGTCACCTCGAGGTGATGGCGGCAGAAGTCGAGCCGCTCGTCGACCAGCACCGCGTCGGCGTAGGCATCGTCGGCAGCGGCGAACTCCAGTTCGACGAACACGAGCAGGGAGCCGATCTCGGTCGACGCTTCCTGGAGCTGCTGCATGAGCGCCCCCCGCTCCGGGTCCTGGGTGTTCTCGCTGAAGCGGAGCATGCCATAGTGGCCGGCCCGGCTGATCAGCTCGTTGATCTCCCCCACTGCGGTCATCAGCTCGGCTAGGTCGGCAGCGTCGAGCTCGCCGACCCGGCCGCGGTAGTGCTGCAGGGCCTGGGCCTTCTCCTTGGCCCGAGCCATCAGCTCGGCCGGTGAGGCGCCACCCTCGAGGAGAGGCTCGAGGTCCCAGGTGACATCGTTGGCGGTGAGGTCGACATCGGTCGTGGTCATGGTGCCCATCATGCCCGAAATCGCCTCCTGGACCGCTCGGTAGGCCACCGGGCACACCGCGGCGCGGCGTCGAGATGGCGCCCTCCCCAGCAGGCCTTGGGCCGGCCGACCCGGCGGCCGTGAGCGCTGCTTCCCGACTGGGCGAAACCGCTCTGGAGCCGCGATCGGCCATTCATACCTTTGCCGTCCAAAGGCGGTGAAAATCATGACTAACAGGCGGATACGGCGTGGCCTGCTGGCACTCGTGCTGGCGGCCCTTCTCAATGGATCGATGGGGTTGATGACCACCCCACCGGCAGCGGCCCTGGGCCAACCCCCAGGGCCGGCGGATACTCCGGGAGTCAACGGCCAGTGGGGCCCCCTCGAAGACTGGCCGCTCGTGGCGATCCACGCAGCCCTCGACACGAAGGGCAGGGTGGTCACCTACGGCACCAACGGCGACGGCACACAGACCGGTCAGTTCATCTACGACATCTGGACACCGGGACCGAGTGCGGCAGGCGGGCACGCCACGCTGCCCAACACGACCAGCACGGACCTGTTCTGCAGCCTCCAGCTCAACCGGCCCGACACCGGTGAGATGCTGCTGTTCGGGGGCGACAACTGGACCGGGGCCGGTACCAACAACCTCGGTAACCCCGACATCAACCAGCTGAATCCCGACACCGGGCAGCTCACGTCGTTGCCGGGCATGAACCGGTCACGCTGGTACGCGACCGGGACCACGCTGCCAGACGGCTCGATCTACATCCAGGGCGGCGACGGAGGCTACGACAGGCCCGAGGTGTGGCGGCCCGAGACCGGGGCGCAAATGCTCGACCTCGACACCTCCGGGCTCAACTGGTGGTACCCCAGGAACTTCGTCCTGCCCGATGGGCGCATCTTCGGCGTCGACACCGAGGGACGGATGTACTACGTGGCGGCCGACCTGTCCGCCATCACGATGGCTGGCCGGCTCCCCGCTGACCGCTGGGGATTCGGAACGACGGCGGTGATGTTCGAGCCGGGCAAGATCCTCCAGTTCGGCGGCGCGACGAACACCGCGGTGGTGATCGACGCCAACGGTGCCAACCCGGTGGTCACCCCGATCGCCGGGCTGTCGGCAGCACGCGAGTGGGTCGACAGCACGCTCCTGCCCGATGGCCGAGTGCTCGCGATCGGCGGAGCCAGCAACTACACGGAGGCGTCTAACGCCAACAGCCCGCTG
The DNA here is from genome assembly GCA_029861725.1 of Acidimicrobiia bacterium. Classification (GTDB taxonomy): domain Bacteria; phylum Actinomycetota; class Acidimicrobiia; order Acidimicrobiales; family SZUA-35; genus CADEDH01. Next base: position 9,425 of record JAOTYQ010000016.1, read on the forward strand.
TCGGCCTACGGCGTGGTCAACTCGGCCGAGATCTGGGATCCGGCGACCGGCCAGTGGTCGGTCGAGACGAGCGGCGTCGCCGCCCGTCTGTACCACTCGACGTCGCTGCTGCTTCCCGATGGGCGTGTGCTCGTTGCCGGCGGCGGAGCTCCTGGCCCGGTGACCAACACCAATGCCGAGATCTTCTCCCCCGACTACTTGACGTCGGCGGCGGGTGGACCGACGGTGAGGCCGTCGATCACCGGCGTGTCGTCGACCGATCTGGCTCCCGGGAACGATCTGGCCATCGGCGTGAACAGCAATGTCGACATCGGGCGCATCACCCTCGTCAAGTCGGGCTCGATCACCCACTCGTTCAACATGGAGCAGCGGATCACCGATCTGCCCTTCACGGTTGCCGGCAACACGCTGAACACCACGCTGCCGGTGAATGCGGCCGAGGTGACGCCCGGCTACTACCTGTTGACCGTGCTCACCACCACCGGCGTGCCATCGACGTCGACCATGATCCGGATCGCTCCTGGTGCGGTGAACCCGAATCCGCCGGTCGCCGATGCCGACGGCAAGATCAGTCGGCTGTATCAGGCGTACTTCCTGCGCCAGCCGGACGCGGCCGGCCTCTCGTACTGGGTCGGGGCGCTGCAGTCCGGCATCGGGCTGGCCGAGATCTCCGATGTGTTCGCCGCCAGCACCGAGTTCGTCACCAGGTACGGGACGCTGAGCGACGCCGAGTTCGTCGATCAGATCTACGCCAACGTGCTCGGCCGACCCGCCGATGCCGAAGGCAGAGGGTACTGGATCGGACAGCTCGCCACCGGCGTGTCGCGGGGCCAGGTGATGCTCGCATTCTCCGAGTCGCCGGAGTTCATCGCCCTGACCGGGACCGGCCAACCTCCTCTCGGAGCGCCACCACCCCCACCACCGCCGCCACCGCCGCCGGCGGGGGCCGACGCCTACCGGCCCGAGGTTCATCGGCTGTACCTGGCGTACTTCCTCCGGGACCCGGACGAGGCAGGCCTCGACTACTGGACCGGCCAGCGGACGATCGGGATCTCGTTGATCACCGTGTCGGACGTGTTCGCCGCCTCACAGGAGTTCGTGGCCACCTACGGGGCGACGACCGACGAGCAGTTCGTCGATCTGGTCTACGGCAACGTGCTCGGCCGACCGGCCGACGCCGAGGGCAGAGCGTATTGGATCGCCCAGCTCGGAGCGGGCGTCAGCCGGGGTGAGCTGATGATCGGGTTCAGCGAGTCACCCGAGTTCGTGGCACTGGTCGGCCTCATCGCCTGACCGGCCAGCGCCCAAGCGCAGGGAGCCGTCGTCCGCAACCAGCGGGCGGCGGCTCCTTGCCGTGCAGAGAGCGATGGGCGTGGTGGGCGATGCGGGCGCCGGCCGTCAGCGAAGCACGCCGTCGTGGTGCTTGATGACGGCGTCGATGCACGCCTGGCGGGCCTCGGCGACCTCGCCATCGGTCAGCGTCCGATCGTCGGCCTGGAAGCGGAGCCCGTAGGCGAGGGATCGGACCCCCTCACCGAGCTGCTCGCTGCGGTAGGTGTCGAACAGCCGGACCGATCTGAGCAGCGCGCCGCCGGCTGACCGAAGCGTGCGAGCGACGTCGGTGGCGGGAACGGCGTCGGCGACGACGAACGCGAGATCGACATCGCTGGACGGGAACCGCGAGATCGGGATGTACCGGAGCACGGTCTCGAGAGCGGTGAGCACCGGTTCGACCTCGAGCTGGAGCCACGCCACGCGGCCGCTCACCTCGTAGCGCTCGAGCACCTCGGGGTCGACCTCGCCGACCTCGCCGATGGTCTGCCCCCGGAACACGACCTCGGCCGACCGGGTGGGATGGAGTCCCGGTCGCCCGGCGTTGCGGACGGTGAGCCCCTGCAGGCCGAGCTCGGCCGCCAGTCGGTGGAGGAGACGGGTTGCGTGGACCGCAGCATCGTCGGCGGCGTCGAAACCGGCCTCGGCGGCCGCCACGAGCTCCCGTTCGTCCGGGAGGTCACCCTCGGCCGGGGCGTAGACCCGGCCGAGCTCGTAGGGGCGGATGACGTCGGCCCGGTGGGCCTGGTTGTACGCGATCACCTTCAGCAGGCCCGGCAGGAGGGACGTGCGCAGGACCGACTCCTCGGCCACGAGCGGGTTCGCCAGCGAGATCCCGTCGTCGGGCAAACCCGCCCGTTCGAGATCGCCCGGCGCCAGGAACGGGATCGGCATCGTCTCGCTGAACCCCGCACCCTCCAGGCTGCGACGGATGTGGCGCCGTCCCTTCTGCGCCGGTGTGAGCTCGCCGGCCTGGATCGGGGTCGGCACCCGCAGTCCCGACTTGTCGTAGCCATGGTGGCGGGCCACCTCTTCGACCACGTCGATCTCCTCTGAGCAGTCGGGCCGCCACGACGGCACCGTCACCGTGAGCTCGGCCTCGGTGGCGGCGGTGACCGTGAAGCCGATCGGGTCGAGATAGGCGGCGATCTCCGCAGCGGTGAGGCTGGTGTTCAGCAGCATGTTGACCCGATCGACCCGCAGCGCGACCGGCGGCGTCGGTTCCAGGTCGCCGTCGACGATCACCGCCCCGGACGCCACCCGAGCCCCGCAGATCTCCACCGCCAGCTCGGCGAAGCGATCGAGCGCCAGCTCGACACCTTCGGGATCAACGCCTCGCTCGAAGCGCATCGATGCCTCGGAGCGCAGTCCGAGTCGGCGGGAGGTCTTGGCGATCGTCATCCGGTCCCAGATGGCGGCCTCGAGCAGCACGCTCGTGGTCGAGCCGCTGATCTCGGTCGACGCGCCGCCCATGACACCGGCGAGCCCGATCGGCTCGTCGGCTCCGTTGGCGATCACGCCGTCGGCGTCGGTGATCTGCCGCTTGAGATCGTCGAGGGTCGTGATCGTCTCTCCGTCACGCCCCATCCGCACCACGAGGGCGCCCTCGTCGACGAGGCCGAGATCGTAGGTGTGGTTCGGCTGGCCGAGCTCGAGCATGACGTAGTTCGAGATATCGACGATCGAGTTGATCGAGCGGACTCCGGCGGCGGTCAGCCGCTGGACCATCCAGTGCGGCGAGTCCCCGATCGTGACGTTCTCCAGCACCCGCATCCCGAACCGCTTGCACAGGTGTCCGTCGTCGAGCCGCACCGAGCTCCGATCGGCGGCCACGGTCGATGACTCGGTGAACGACGGCGACGGCAGGGAGAACGGCACACCGAGGCGGGCGGCGAGGTCGCGGGCGACCCCGGCCACCGAGAGGGCATCGGGGCGGTTGCCCTCGATGTCGAGGTCGAAGAGCACATCGGTCTCCGCCCCCAGCGCGGTCGCCAGATCGTCGCCGACGGTCAGGTCACGGTCGAGGATCAGGATGCCCTCGGCGTCGTCGCCGAGCTCCAACTCGGCGGCGGAGCAGATCATCCCGTTCGACCACTCGCCTCGCAGCTTGCGGCGGCCGATCTCCAGCCCGCCGGGCATGACGGTGCCGATCGTGGCCAGCGGCACGAGGTCGTCGACGGCCATGTTGAAGGCCCCGCAGCAGATCTGCAGCGGCTCGCCGTCTCCGGCGTCGACCGAGACGAGCTGGATCCGGTCGGCCTCGGGGTGCTCGGAGAGGGCGAGCACCTTGGCCACCACGATCCCATCCCATGACGGGCCGACTGTCTCGACGGCCTCGACCACCATGCCGAGGTCGGTCATCTGGTCGGCCAGGTACTCCGGGTCGCCCTCGATCTGAGCGAAGTCGCGCATCCACGACAGGAGAACTCGCATGCCTGGCTCCTAGATTGCCTTGTCGGTCTGATCGTTCACGATCGTGTCACTTTCTGCGATGTTCGGCCCTCGGCCGCGCTCGAGGCGAACCGAGGGGTCGCCGGGCACTAGAACTGGGTCAGGATCCGGACATCGTTGGAGAACATGTCTCGCAGATCGTCGATCCCGAACTTCATCTGGGCCAGCCGGTCGATGCCGAATCCGAACGCGAACGCCGACCACTCCTCGGGATCGATGCCGCCGGCCCGCAACACGTTGGGGTGGACCATCCCACAGCCTCCGAGCTCCAGCCATGAGCCGTCTGGGCGTTGGATGTCGAACTCGGCCGACGGCTCGGTGAAGGGGAAGTAGTTCGGTCGGAGCCGCGAGTGGAAGCCCGGTCCGAAGTAGGCCTCGGTAAAGGCCTCGATCGTGCCGGCCAGGTCGGCGAGGGAGATCTCGCGGTCGACGACGAGTCCTTCGATCTGATGGAAAACCGGCATGTGGGTGGCGTCCGCGGTGTCACGCCGGAAGACCCGGCCGGGAGCGACGATGTAGATCGGCGGGTCCTGCTCGAGCATGGTGCGAATCTGGACCGGTGAGGTGTGGGTGCGAAGCAGGGCGCTTCCCGGGGTGCCATGGTTCACGTAGATCGTGTCGAAGGCGTCGCGGGCGGGATGCCCGGGCGGGATGTTGAGTGCGTCGAAGTTGTGCCAGTCGGTCTCGACCTCGGGCCCCTCGGCGATCCGGAACCCCATACCGACGAACGTGTCTTCCAGCGCCTCCCAGGTGCGGGTGACAACGTGAGCGTGGCCGACGTCGACGTGATCGGGGACCTCGGTGAGGTCGAGCCGCTCCCCGGCGAGCTGAGCCGAGCGCTCGCCACCGGCCAGTTCCTCCCGGCGAGCGTCGATCGCTTCGCCGACCCGGCGGCGGGTCTCGTTGAGGGCGAGACCGGCGTCCTTTCGCCGCTCCGCCGGCAGCGACGCGATCTCCTTCTTGGCCAGCGACAGCGGTGCCTGCCGGCCCAGGACCGACGATTCGACCGCCTTCAGGTCGTCGATCATCGACGAGGCGGCGACGGCGGCCAGCGCCTCGGCTTCGAGCGTCGGTAGCTCGTCGATCATGGGGTCAAACCTGTCGCTTTCTGGTCGGTGTGTCGAGCGAATTTGGGGGGATCGGCCGGTGGTGTGCCGCTGCTTCGGCCCGCTCCTGCCTGAGCGCCTCGAAGCAGAACAGCGATCCGGCCACGGCCAGGTTCAGGGACTCGGTCGGGCCGGCGAGCGGGATCGTTGCCATCACATCCGCCCGGCCGACGACCGACTCCGGCAAGCCGTGAGCCTCGTTGCCGAGCATGACGGCGGCAGCGACCAACCGCACCTCGTCGTACGGTATCGCCTCGCTGTCGGTGACGGTCGCAACCGTCGCCCGGCCGGTGGCCGTGATCTCGTCGAGCGCCCGATCGACATCGTCGATGGCGACCACGGGGAGGCGGAGGCAAGCACCAGCGGAGGCCCGCACGACCTTGGGATTGGTCGGGTCGACCGACTGCCCGGCGAGCACGAGCCCAGCGGCGCCGGCCGCTTCCGCGCTCCGCATCAGGGTGCCGACGTTGCCGGGATCGCGAGCTTCGACGAGGCAGAGAACGAGCCCCTCGCTCCCGATGTCGGCAAGCGTGCGTGTGGGCTGGGTCACCACTGCCGCGACGGGCTGCGGGGTGACGGGATCGAGGATCGACTCCAGCACCCCGTCGCTCACCACATGAACCTCGACGTCTAGGGTCGCCGCTCGGTCGACGAGCTCGGCCGCCAGTCCGGGTCCGACGAACACGTCCTCGACCGTGATCTCGCCGTCGTTCGCGGCGAGGAGCGCCTCGGTGACGAGCGACGGTCCCTCGACGACGAAGGCCCGCTCCGTCGAGCGGGCCTTGCGTTGGGTGACCAGACGTCGTAGCCGCTTGATCCGGTGGTTGCTCGCCCGCAAGGGGCCAGGAGCGTTGTGGTCGGCTGGCACGGCGGGGCTCCGGACTCCGGGCCGATCAGCCCGCCGTTGGCCCGGCCGGCGATGCGGCGGGCCTGGTGACGGGTGGCCGGGTCCGGCTCAGGCGGCGTCGGCCGATCCGTTCGCCACCTCGACCAGGGCAGCGAACGCGGCGGGGTCGGTCACGGCAAGGTCGGCGAGGACCTTGCGGTCGACGGTCACCTCGGCCAGCTTGAGCCCGTTGATGAACCGGCTGTACGACGTGCCGTTCTCCCGGCAGGCGGCGTTGATGCGCTGGATCCACAGCCGACGGAACTCGCCCTTGCGGGCACGGCGGTCACGGAAGGCGTAGTTGCCCGAGTGCATGACCTGTTCGTTGGCGGCCCGTACGCTGCGGCTCTTGTTGCCGTAGTAGCCCTTGGCCCGCTCGAGTGTCGCCCGACGCCTCTTCTTGGAGTGAACGGCTCGCTTGACTCGTGCCATCGATCGAACTCCTTTTCACGAAATGTGGGGGGTAGTGGGGGGTGGATGTGACAGGTGCTGACGGCAGGGTCGTCGCCCGACCCCGGTTCCGGCAGGTCGATGCTCAGCTGGAGAGCATCTGTTTGACGCGCGAAGCGTCGGCCGACGAGACCTCGGTCATGCCGGTGAGGCGCCGCTTGCGGCGGCTCGACTTCTTCTCCAAGAAGTGGTTCAGGTTCTTGCTCCGTCGGGTCACCTTGCCCGATCCGGTGACCTTGAACCGCTTCTTCGCGCCCTTGTGGGTTTTCATCTTGGACATGGTTGTCTCCTGGATAGGTCACGATTCCGGGCGGCGGCGCAGAGCCGGCCACCCGGAACCACCGAGGATCAGCTGTCGGTCGCCTCGTCGGCCGCCGCGACCGGTGCCGGCTCCGCTCCGCTGCCGTTGCCAGCCGGCTCGGGGTTGGCGGCCGTATCGACGCTGTCGGCTCGGGCCGCGTCCGCCGGTGGCGGTTGGGCCGGTCGATCTCGCTTCTTCTTCGGTTTCTTCTTGCTGTCGGGGCCGAGGATCATCGTCATGTTGCGACCATCGAGCCGTGGGTAGGCCTCGACCTTGGCGTAGTCCTCGACCCGTTCGGCAATGTCGTCGAGGATCTTACGACCCAGCTCCGGGTGGGTCACCTCCCGCCCACGGAACATGATCGTGATCTTCACCTTGTGACCCTCGTTGAGGAACTTCTCCACCTTTCGGGTCTTGGTGTCGAAGTCGCCACCCGAGATCTTCGGACGGTACTTCATCTCCTTGACGACGACGTTGCTCGCCTTCTTCTTCGATTCCTTGAGTCTCTGCGCTGCTTCGTACTTGTATTTGCCGTAGTCCATGATCCGGCAGACCGGTGGGTTCGCCTTGTCGGCAACTTCGACCAGGTCGAGCTCGAGTTCTCGAGCGAGCGACAACGCCTCGGGTATGGGCTTGATGCCGAGTTGGTCTCCGGTCGGGCCGATGACACGGACCTCTCGAGCCCGGATCCGATCATTGATCCTTGGCTCCGGTGGTGGCGCAGCTATGGCCGATCACCCCTCATGCAGATGCATCTCTCCTTCGTGCAGCTCGGTGCTGTCAAAGCTCTGGCTGTTGTGGTGGGTTGGGTACTTGGTGGTTCACCAGCGAGAAGAGAGATGCGCCGAGACGGCGACCACGACCGCAAACCCGGAGGCGACTCACCCGGTCGCTCATGCTCCCGGATGCGCAGCCCGCCTGATCTGTACCCGGTCGCACGTAGCCGTGGCCGGGTGGGGACGAGCCCTCTTTCTTGTTGGACGCCTCCAGGTTAGCAGCTCCATGGGCAGGAATGCTCTGGCAACGGCCGCCCGGTGTCTCCGCCGACGAACCTGGGAGCCCTTCGGCACGATAGTTTTGCGCTATGACGTTGTGGACCCCCGACGGTGAACGTCCGATCAATCGGGAGCCGACCGAGCCGGATCCCGCCTCCGGTCCGGCCGACTCGTTGACGCCGGAGGAGCAGGAGCAGGCGGCGGCGATGGCCCAGGAGCTGACGGAGGCCAGGGCACGGCTGCTCGAGACCGAGGTGTCGACGGTGCTCGTCAACCACGCCCTCGGCATCTACGAGCTGGGAGCGATCCACCTGACCGCCGAGCAACCCGACTTCGACGAGGCCAAGCTCGCCATCGACGCCCTCGCCGCTCTGGTCGAGGGCCTTACCGGCCAGCTTGGTGACGGCGAGCCCACCCTCAAGGACGGGCTCCACCAGCTGCGCATGGCCTACGTGCAGCGCAGCCAGGAAGCCAAACAGACCTGACGCTCAGACCGCGGAACCTCGCCGAGGAGTGAGGCTGCGGGCCTCCCACCGTCCCGGACCCGCGGGGCCGATGGCGGCAACGACGGCCGTGCCGACCTCGATGGTGCGGGAGCCGTCGGCGATGGCGGTGCAGTGAAAGCCGTAGCTGTGGCCACTGTCGGTGGTGATCGTGCCGAGGCCGACGTCGCTGTCGAAAGCGGTGACGATGGCGGTCACCGCTGCTTGCGGGCCGGCTGCCGAAGCCACGACGGAGCTCAGGTGGCGGCGACGTCGCCGTCGAGGTCGAGCAGGTGGCCGAGCCGCTCCTGCTTGGTCCGGAGGTAGGCGATGTTCTCCTCGGTTGGCTCGATCTGGAGCGGCACCCGCTCGGTGATCTCCAAGCCGTAGCCGTCGAGCCCGCCGTACTTGGCCGGGTTGTTGGTCATCAACCGCATCTTCGTGACCCCGAGATCGACGAGCATCTGAGCTCCGATCCCGTATTCCCTGCTGTCGGCCGGCAGGCCGAGCTCCAGGTTGGCCTCGACCGTGTCCCGGCCCTGCTCCTGGAGGTCGTAGGCCCGCATCTTGTGGCCGAGCCCGATCCCCCGACCCTCGTGGCCCCGGAGGTACACGAGCACGCCCTGTCCGGCCTCGGCGATGTGAGCCAGCGCCAGGTCGAGCTGGGGGCCGCAGTCGCAGCGCAGCGAGCCGAAGATGTCCCCGGTCAGGCACTCGGAGTGCACCCGCACCAGCACATCGGACCCCGAGGTGACCTCGCCCCGGACGAAGGCCACGTGCTGCTCGGAGTCGAGGACCGACTCGTAGACGACGGCCCGGAAGTCACCGTACCGGGTCGGGATCGTGGCCTCGGCGAACCGGTTGACCAGCTTCTCCGTCTGGCGTCGGTAGCGGATGAGGTCGGCGATCGAGATGAAGACGAGCCCGTGGTTCTTGGCGAAGTCGACCAGGCGGGGCACGCGAGCCATCGTGCCGTCGTCGTTGACGATCTCGCAGAGGACCCCGCCCTCCGAGAGCCCGGCGAGCCGGGCGAGGTCGACGGCGGCCTCGGTGTGGCCGGCCCGCTTGAGCACGCCCCCGGGCCGGGCCCGGAGCGGGAAGATGTGACCGGGCCTGGCGAAGTCGGCCGCACTGGCCTCGGGATCGACGAGCGCCCGGATCGTCACGGCCCGATCATGGGCCGAGATCCCGGTCGTGGTCCCGTCGCGGTAGTCGATCGAGACCGTGAACGCGGTCCGCATCGCTTCGGTGTTCTGGCTCACCATCAACTGCAGGTCGAGCGCGTCGGCCCGGGCATCGGTCACCGGGGCACAGATCACCCCCGACGTGTGGCGGATGAAGAACGCCAGCTTGTCGGCGGTCGCGAACTGCGCCGCCATGATCAAGTCGCCCTCGTTCTCTCGGTCCTCGTCGTCGACGACGACGACGATCTCACCCCGCCCGATGGCAGCGATGGCATCCTCGACTGGATCGAACGGTGAGGATGAGGCCCCGGCTGCGGGGGCGATCATGACCGGGCCTCGCCGCCCGGATCGTCGACATGACCAGCCAGAAGCTTCTCGGCGTACTTCGCCATGACGTCGACCTCGATGTTGACCCGGTCGCCAGGGCCCTTGCGACCCAAGGTCGTCACCTCGCAGGTATGGGGGATGACGGCCACGGTGAAGCCGTCGCGAGCCGGATCGACGACGGTCAGGCTGATGCCGTCGACCGTGACCGAGCCCTTCTCGACCAGGTAGCGGTTCAGCTCAGCCGGGACCTTGACCTTCAGATCGGGAGCGGGCTGCACGATGACGCCGACCGCGTCGACGTGGCCCTGGACGAGATGGCCGCCGAGACGGTCCTGCAGCCGGACGGGTCGCTCGAGGTTGACGGGATCGCCAACCGCCAGGTCGCCGAGCTGGGTGCGGGCGAACGATTCCTCGGTCACGTCTACGTCGAACCAGCCGGCAGCGGCGTCCCAGTCAACCACGGTCAGGCAGCACCCGTTGACCGCGATCGAAGCGCCGAGCTCGACATCGCTGAGTACGTCGGTGCAGGTGAGCCGCAACCGGCCGCCGTCGAGGCTCACGACGGAGCCCATCTCTTCCACGATTCCCGTGAACATCAGGCCAATCCTGCCCCAGTCCCAAGTGTGAGGTCTATACGGAGATCGTGACCCAACTTGACCACCCGGTCCAGTTGGAGTCTCCGCAGGTCACCGATCGATGACGCCCCCGGCCCGGACAGCAGCGGCGTGCCGTCATCGCCGCCCATGAGGGCCGGCGCGAGGTAGATGACGTAGCGATCGACGAGGCCAGCTCGGTGGAACGCTCCGGCCACCGTCGCCCCACCCTCGACGAGCACCTGGGCGACGTCGCGCCGACCGAGCTCGTCGAGCACCGCGGTCAGATCACCTCCGAGCTCGACGCACGGCTGGATGGCCGCTGACGGGTCGGCCCGGCCCAGCACCACCCGGAGTGGCTGGCGGGGCTCGGCCCCGTCGCCGGCGATCACCCCTCGCACGGTGAGGCGGGGATCGTCGGCCCGCACGGTTCCCGCCCCGACGAGCACGGCATCGGACTCGGCCCGCAGCCGGTGGGCGTCGAGACGGGCCTCCTCCCCGGTGATCCATTGGCTCGTGCCGTCGGCGGCCGCTGTCCGACCGTCGAGCGTGGTCGCCAGCTTGACGACCACCAGCGGGCGCCCGGTCCGCCGATGCTTCAGATACGGAGCGAGCTGCTCCTCGACGGCGCCGGCCCCCGGCCCGACGGCCACCTCGATGCCCGCCGCCTGCAGCCTCTCGATCCCGGACCCGCCGACCCGACGGTCGGGATCGCTCACGGCGACGACCACCCGGGCGACGTCGGCCTCGATCACGGCGTCGACGCAGGGAGGGGTGCGACCGTGGTGGCAGCACGGCTCCAAGGTCACGTACAGCGTCCCCCCGGCGGCCCGGTCGCCGGCCCGGCGCAAGGCTTCGCGCTCGGCGTGAGCGGAGCCAGGGCGGCGGGTCGAGCCCTCGAACGTCACGCCGGTGGGGGTGACGAGCACCGCCCCGACCCACGGGTTCGGTGGTGCCACGAGCCGGCTGTTGGCGGCTCGGGCCACGGCCTGCGCCATCAGGGAAGCGTCGTCTGGGCGCTCATCATCGGTGACCAGCGCCATCGGCTCAGTGAGGCCGACCACCGGCCAGGAGGTCGATGGCGTGAGGGAGGACGTCGAGCACCGCCTCCAGCGTCTCGACCGAACCCTTGGTCGAGCCTGGCGTGTTGAGGATCAGGGCGGTGCCTCTGGTTCCGGCGATCGCCCGGCTCAGCCGGCCGAGACCCGCCGGATTGCAGGTGCGCATCGCTTCTGCGAGCCCGGGGGCATCCCGCTCCAGCGCCGCGGCCGTCCCTTCCGGGGTCAGATCGCGGGGCCCGAAACCGGTGCCGCCGGTCGTGACGATCAGCCCGATGAAGCCGTCGGCCAGCTCGATCAGCGCATCTCGGACCGTCTCGACCCCATCGGCGATCTGGGTCCGCTCGGCGACCATCCAGCCGGCGTCGGTCAGCTTCGCCGCCAGCGCCTCACCGGAGGCGTCGTCCCGGGTTCCGGCCACGACGCCGTCGGACACGGTGATCACCTTTGCCTGCAACACCTTCTCGGCTGGATCGTTCACGGCCCAAGTGTGCCGGGATCCACGGCCGATACGGCGAGCACCCGAGTGCTGACGGTCGTTGGGCGCTGACGGGTTTCTGTGAGCCGGAGGCGCTGGTTGGCTAGTGTCGGCAGCGTCAGATCTGCGACCTCCCGGCCCGCTTCGCGCCGGTCTGGAGCTTCGACTGGAGTCATTCGTGAGAATCCTCTTCGCCGATTCATTACGCGCCGGCCGCCTCGACGAGCTGCGCCAGTGCGGCCATGACATCGTCGTCGAGCCGTCACTCGGGGCGGGAGACCTGGCCGACCACGTGCAAGGCGTCGACATCCTCGTCGTTCGGAGCACGGAGGTCACCCGGGCTGCGATCGAGGCGGCCGACCGGCTCGGTCTCATCGTGCGAGCAGGAGCCGGAACCGACAACATCGACCTGTCGGCCGCGTCCGATCGGGGGGTGTACGTCTGCAACGTCCCTGGCCGCAACGCCGTCGCCGTCGCCGAGTTGACGCTGGGCCTGCTGCTGGCGGTCGACCGCCGGATTCCCGACAACGTAGCCGATCTGCAGCGCCAGCGATGGAACAAGGGCCTCTACAGCGAGGCCGAGGGGCTCCTCGGCAAGACGCTGGCGATTCTCGGGCTGGGCGACATCGGCCTGGCGGTCGCCGAACGGGCCAAGGCATTCGGCCTCCAGGTGATCGCCCTGCGCCGAGACGACCGATCGGCCGAGGTCCAGGGCAGGATCCGATCGATCGGCATACGCCTCGTCGACCGTCGCGACGAGCTGCTCGCCGGGGCCGACGTCGTCTCGGTCCACGTGCCCGGCTCGACGGACACGGTCGGCCTCGTCGACGCCGAGTTCCTGGCCCGGCTCCGGCCCGGGGCCATCGTGCTCAACACGTCGCGGGGCGATGTCGTCGACGAGAAAGCACTCCTCGAGGCACTCGATGCCGGCCGGGTGCGGGCCGGCATCGACGTGTGGCCATCGGAGCCAGCGTCGAGCCGCAGCGAGTTCGACTCGCCGCTCGCCCGTCATCCTGCGGTCGTCGGCACGCACCACATCGGTGCCTCGACCGAACAGGCCCAGCGCTCGGTGGCCGATGGCACGATCGAGGTCATCCAGGCCTACCTCCAGGGCGAGGTCGTCAACTGCGTGAACCTGAATACGAGCGTCTCCGGCACGAGCTGCCTCACCGTCCGCCACCTCGATCGGGTCGGGGTCCTCGCCCAGATCTTCGACGTCTTGCGGATGCGCGGCCTCAACGTGCAGCAGATGCACAATCAAGTGTTCACCGGAGGCCGGGCCGCCGTGGCCACCATCAACGTCACCGGGCGGGGCGCCGATGACGTCGTCGATCGCCTCCGGGCAATCGATGAGGTGTTCGACGCCGCGCTCGTCGCCGGGGACGCCCGATGACACGATCGTCGTCACCTCCCGGACGGGCGACGAGAGCGGACCAACCGTCGACGACCGAGGAGCACTCGTCATGACCCGAGCCCACAACTTCTGTGCAGGACCGTGCACCTTGCCCGAATCGGTATTGGCGGAGCTGGGGGCGGAGATGCTCGAGTTCGGCGACAGCGGCATGTCGGTCGTCGAGATGAGCCACCGCAGCGACGAGTACGAGGCGATCCATCACGAGACGCTCGCACTGCTCCGGTCCCTGTTCGCCGTGCCGGACGACGTCGACGTGCTGCTCCTGCAGGGCGGGGCCACCCTCCAGTTCGCCATGGTGCCGCTGAACCTCCTGGCCGGGGGCGGCAACGGCAGCTATGTCGTCAGCGGGGCCTGGGGCCGGAAGGCGTTCGCCGACGCAGCCCGGGTCGGTAGGGCTCATGTCGCCTGGGACGGCGCCTCTGAGGGCTACCGGACGATGCCGGGCGCCGACGAGATCGCCGTCGAAGCCGATGCCTCCTACCTCCACGTCACGTCGAACGAGACGATCGAAGGTGTCCGCCACCCCGAGTTCGGCCCGCTCGCCGACCTCGGCCATCGGCTCGTCGCCGACATGTCCTCGGACTACCTCAGCCGAGAGATCGACTGGGAGCCGTTCGACGTGATCTACGGCGGAGCACAGAAGAACCTCGGTCCGGCCGGGCTGGCGGTCGTCTTCGCCCGGAAGTCGGTGGTGGAAGCCGGTCCCGACGACCTGCCGTCGTATCTGAGCTACCGGACCCACGCCTCCTCGGACTCGCTGGCCAACACACCGCCCGTGTTCTCGATCTGGGCGATGGGCAAGGTCCTTCGCTGGATGGAGGCCAGCGGCGGCGTCGCGGCGATGGAGTGGCGGGCGGCCGAGCGCTCGGGCCTGGTCTACGACGCCATCGACGGCAGCGGCGGCTACTACCGCAACCCGGTCGATCCCGAGTACCGCTCGCACATGAACGTCGTGTTCCGCTTACCAGACGAAGCGTCCGAGCAGCGGTTCTTGGCCGAGGCGACCGAGCGACGCTTCCTGAACCTCAAGGGCCACCGGTCGGTCGGTGGGATCCGGGCGAGCATCTACAACGCGCTCCCGACCTCCTCGGTCGAGGCTCTCGTGTCATTCATGACCGATTTCGCCAAACGGGCTGGCTGAGCCGGGTGGCCACACTCGTCCCGATCAAGCTCCGGCTCGTCGCCCCCGATTGGACCGATCGCGTCCCGGCCCCCGCTCACGATGCGCTCACGCCGGCCGAGCGCCGCCGCTATCTGGCGAAGCACC
>JAOTYQ010000352.1 GCA_029861725.1 Acidimicrobiia bacterium
CGGGATCGGGGTCGGGTGGCAGCGGGAGGAGTTCGAGGCCCTCGACGTGAGCTGGGAGCGACGGGGCGCCCGGTGCGACGAGTACATCGAGGTGATGCGACGGCTGTGGATCGACTCGGAGTCGAGCCACGAGGGCGAGTTCTGGACGCTGCCGCCGTCGAGGGCGTTCCCCAAGCCCGTCCAACGGCCCCACCCCCCGATCCACGTCGGGGGTGAGAGCGACGCCGCGCTGCGGCGGGTGGTCCGGCTCGGCGCCGACTGGCTGCCGTTCAACGTCAGCCCCGAGGCCCTCGTCGAGCGCCGGTCGCAGCTCGGCGAGCTGCTCGAGAGGTCCGGACGATCGGTGGACGACGTGCACATCACCGCCAGCCCGGATCGCGACTCGGCTCGGCCCGAGCTGGCGTCGGCCTTCGCCGACACCGGGGCCGACCAGCTCCTCGTCCACCTCCGCCGCCGAATCACGGTCGACGAGGTCGACGAGGCCCTCGACGAGCTGGCCGACGCCTACGGGGTGCGCCCCTGAAACGATCGCCATAAGGAATCGCCTGGGCCGGTCAAGCCGATTAGCCTCGGCCCGATCGCCGGCTCCGGACGCCGGCGTCGTCAGGGGACATCATGACCAAGCACGTGCTGCTCGTCTTCACCGACCCGGTCGAGGGCAAAGAGGACGACTACAACACCTGGTACAGCGACGTGCATCTCCCCGAGGTGCTCCAGACCGACGGGTTCGTGCGGGCCCAGCGGTTCAAGGTGGCCGACTTCATGCCCGGAGTGACCGAGCACGGCTACGTGGCGATCTACGAGCTCGAGACCGACGATCCCAAAGGGGCGATGAAGGCGCTGACCGGCGCTTCTGCCGGGTTCACAATGACCGACGCCGCCGACCTCAAGCAGGCAAAGATGAGCCTCGCCTCCCAGGTGAGCGACCTGATCGAGGCCTGAGTCGGCCGGGCCGGCGGCGGGCGGGGCCGGAACTGTCGGCCCGTGGTACGCTCCGCTCGTCGGCCGGCGACTCGCGGGACGAACCATGAGGTAAGCGCCCAACTCGCCACGGCTCACCCAAGTGACCTCATTGCCATTGCCTGACGCACCGATCCCTCACCTGCTCGGCCGCACATGACGTCCGATTCCTGATCGTGGCCGGCTACGCCGTCGCCGCCCACGGCCACCCCCGCTACACCAAAGACCTCGGCGTCTGGATCTGGATCGACCCAACAACGCCACACGACTGATAGCCGCCCTCGACGACTTCGGGTTCGGCTCGCTCGGCCTCACCACCGACGACTTCACCGAACCAGACACCATCATCCAACTCGGCTACCCACCAAAGCGCACGACATCATCGACAGCTAGCCAAGCTGTGGGCCCTTGGCCTCTCCTCTCGCCACGCCGCTCGTTGGGCGTAGGCGGCGGGGGCGTCGAAGGCGCGGCTCCCTGAGACAAGATTGGCCCATGCCCTATGCAGAGAGCGACAGCGTGCTGCTCTACTACGAGGGGGCGGGCACCGGCTTCCCGAGCGACCGACGGCATCGCCGCGGCGATGGGCGCTGCCGGCATCGAGCGAGCGCACGTGGTCGGGCTCTCGATGGGCGGATTCGTAGCACTGCACTTCGGTCTGCGGTACGCCGACAGGGCCGAGTCCGTCACCGTGGCCGGTGTCGGCCACGGGGCGAAGGCCGATCAGCGCGACCAGTTCGCCGCCGACTCGGAGGCGTTGGCCGCCGGCTACGAAGGCCTCGGTTCGGAAGCCATCGCCGCCCAGTACGCCGACGGCCGCGTTGATAGTCACCGGTGACGAAGACGACTGGTGCCTCGACCCGGGCGGGTTGGCCGAACTCTTCGCAATGGTCGAGGCCGGACACTGGCTGGAGAAGCCGCTCGCCCCGGGCACCTCGGCCTTGCTGCCCGGCCTCGACGACTGACCCACCCGACCCGACAGCGCGGGTCTCCCCGACCGCAGCCCAAGCGCAATCGGTATCAGAGCGACCGGCGAAGTACGATCGCGACGTGGTCCGTGAGGACCGACACCGGGCACGCGAAGGGGGACCCGCTGATGGCCGAGGCGTACACGATCGGGATCGGCACGGTCGGTGCCGGACTGCACTTCAGCTACGACGGCGGCCAGCGCTGGCGGCACATCTACAAGCACGTGAACCCGGAAGGGAACGTTCGCTCGCTCCACGTGTTCCCCGACGACCCACACCACATACTCGCGGTGTCCGACAGAGCCGGGCTGTTCGAGAGCCATGACAACGGCTACTTGTGGGAACCGCTGGAGTCGCCGATCACCGATTGCGAGATCTGGTCGACCGCCGTCGATCCCGTCGATCCCGACCGGCTGTACATCGGCGCCCGCCCCCATGGCTTCCGATCCACCGATCGGGGCCGCACCTGGGAACGGCTCGAGATGGGGATGAACGAACAGTGCCCGATCGGTACCCCACGGATCACGAACATGGTGGTCGACCCCCGGGACAACGACACCGTATGGGCCGGGGTCGAGGTCGACGGGATCTACCGCAGCAGGGACGGCGGCGACACCTGGGACCACCTCAGCGGCCTCGGACCGAGCCCGTTCCACGACGACATCCATGGCCTCACAATCCGGGTCGGCGACGGTGACGGCGAGACCGCCGAAGTCATCGCCACCACCCCGTTCGGCATGGCGACGAGCTCGAACGACGGCGACGAGTGGACCTGGCGAGAGTTCCAAGGCTTCGACGGCAACGGGAGCGGGAACGACTACGCCTACTGCCGGGGCGTCTTCATCGAGCCGGGCAACCCGGACACCCTGCTCGTCGGGTGCGGCGACTACATCCCCGGCCAGGCGGGGGCTATCGAGACAAGCCACGACGGCGGCCGGTCGTGGACCCGAGCCGTCACCGACACCGCACCGAACTCGACGGTCTACTGGATGGCGATGCACCCCGACCTACCCGGAATCGTCGTCGCCGTCACCGTCTTCGGCCAAGTGCACGTCAGCGCCGACCACGGCGACTCGTGGAGCAAGCTCGAGCGCGAATTCGGAGAGATCCGGGCCGTCTGCCTCTCCCCGAACGGATGAGTGAACCGGTCGACGGTCGAGTCTTCCCGACGAGAGCCCGCGGCGCGAGGCCCACCTTCTTCGACGACGGCGGGACCACCGACGCCCTCATCGACATCATCACCACGCTGACCGCCGAGGTCTGGGCCCTTCGAGAACGGCTGGACAGCCTGGAGACCGTGCTCCAGTCAGCCGGCCACCTGAGCCCGGGCCAGGTCGAAGCCCATCGCCCGAGCGATCGGGAAGCGGAAGCCCGGGCGACGGCCGCCGCCGACTTCACCAGACGGGTCTTCCGGGTCTTCGACGAGATGCGCGACGAGATTGCCGCCGGCGAGACCACCGACCAGTACCTCGACCTGGTCCAGCGAGCGTTCGACGAGATCTGACCGGAGGACGATGTCATGCCCCAGCGTCACCACGCCATGCTCCCCGATGAAGGCCACGACGACCTGGCCCGGGAGAACTTCGTCCAAGCCCTCAAGGCGCACATCGCCACCCAGGTCAGCCCCGGGGTAAGGGACGTCTACGAGCACCGGGCCCGTGATCGCTGGCGGTCCGCCAACGGGGAGGAACCCGCCGACCGCCATCAGGTCAGGGCAGCCCTCGCCGACGATCCGTACTACAGGCTGTGGAGCTCGCTCCGGCGCTCCAGCCAACACCTCTTGTGGGCCACGGTCGGCCAGTCTGTGGCACGCCAGGCGGACGAGCTCGCCACGCGAGCCAGAGAGGTCGACCGGGGCCTGGGAAGCCTGCGCCTGGATCCCGACCTCGAGATCCCGTGGTACAACGCCGAGGTCGACATCCACGCCATGCCCGGCGGCTACCGCAGTGAGTACCGTCCCGACGACGTCGCGGTCGGCGCGCTCTACGACCGTGGCGTCTACGTGTACGCGATGGGGCAGATGGGCGAGCTCAACGACGACTACGGGCAGTCGATCGTCGCCAACTACCTCGCCGTCGAGCACCCGAGCTTCGTCCCGGCCCGGATCCTCGACATGGGCTGCACGGTCGGCAACGCCACGCTCCCCTACGTCGACGCATTCCCCGAGGCAGAGGTGCACGGCATCGACCTCGGGGCGCCCGTCCTGCGCTACGCCCACGCCAGGGCCGAGGCGCTGGGCTGCGCCGTTCACTACTCCCAGCAGAACGCAGAGGCGACGGACTTCGCCGATGGCCACTTCGATCTCATCGTGTCCCACATCGTGCTACACGAGCTCTCACCGGCGGCGATCCGCAACGTGCTGACCGAGTCTCGGCGCCTGCTGGCTTCCGGCGGCTTGATGATCCACAGCGACTTCCCCGGCTACGCCGGTGTCGATCCGCTCACCCAGTCGATGATCGACTGGGACACCTACAACAACCACGAGCCCCTGTGGGGCCCGATGCGAGACATGGATCTCACGGCCGAGGCGGTCACCAGCGGCTTCGACGAGTCCTTGGTGGGCGAGGTGATCATCCCCACCGGGCGCGTCCTGCAGACTGGCGAGCGGTCGGCGACGGGCCGGCTATGGCTACTGGTCGGCCGAGCACCCGGCCATCGCTCGGGCTAGCACAACCAGTGTCCGGCGCGTACAGCATGGTGCAGAGGCTCGGAACCTCCCGAAACGAGCTGTCGGTGTGCCATCGCTCCGTCCCTCGCAGAACACGGCCTGGGGCTCGTCGAACGACACAATCTCGCCGTCCGGCCGCACGTTGGACAAGTTGAATACCTCGGGATGGTCGGGATGCCGCTTCTCGGGTTCAGGCAGGATCTCGAGCTCGCCGAATCGAAACGACATCGGGGCCGACCTCGTCGGATGGATCGAAGCCATGGACACGGGCTCCGATCGGTCCCCCCAGCGCGTCGAACCTCAGGGTCACCCGCTCACGCTCCGACGAAGCGGCGCAAGCAGTCCGGCTGCTCTGGGTGGATCGGTGAGAGGTCTCGGGCCGCATAGTACTCGGGCTGCCTGAAGCTCTCGCCCCGGTTGTCGACCGGACACACGTTGATACAAAGGACGAGACGTCGGCGGCCGCGCGACCGACTTCCGGTCCCTGACGGTCCATGACCGCCTACGCAGCATCGGTAAGGACTGCGACCCACCCCCCGTCCGGTCTCGATGAGCACGCAGACCATCGTGCGGTTGTCGGCCCCATCGATTATCTCCGACACTGACAGCGCACCGTAGTCATCGTTTGCGCCGCCGAACATGGCACCTCGGCGACCCAAAGGCGAGCAGCAGCAGCCTGCAGGATCTCCGGGAGCCCAGGACTCGGGAGCTCGACCACCATCGTGCCGTGACAGCGTCTCGGCTGCGGCAATGCGTACCCTCGCCGGATTCGGGCGCACCGGCACAGTGTCGCAGATGGTCGGCTCAGAGCCGAATAGGCAACTGCGGAGTGGGATCGGAGTGATGCGCCGCTCGGTCGGCGAGCCACTCCGAGTCCTTCCAAGCTGATGATGCGGGTTCGATTCCCATCGCCCGCTCCAGGCCCTGACCAGGCGTGACGTTCGACCCAGCGGGGCGTCGGGGCGCTGGGGGGCTCAGCCTGGCGATGGATTGCGAGGACGTGTCCCTTTGGCGTGAATCGCTCGCACGAGGCTGTACGACGCTTATGATGGCTCGCCACAGCGGCTCGAAACGAACTTGTTCGAGGTGCCGTCTTGCCACGCATGCGGCGTGAGCTGGAGAAACGGAGGATCATCAACATGCAAAGAGCTAGATGGCTGTTCGCCCTCCTGGTGGCGTTTGCCCTCGTGGCAGCAGCCTGCGGCGACGACGACGACGCCGATACGACCACCGAGACGACAGCTGACGAAGGCGCCGAAGCTGACGAAG
This sequence comes from Acidimicrobiia bacterium, assembly GCA_029861725.1. Lineage (GTDB taxonomy): Bacteria > Actinomycetota > Acidimicrobiia > Acidimicrobiales > SZUA-35 > CADEDH01. The sequence goes on from JAOTYQ010000352.1 coordinate 5,863, forward strand.
GCGGCGAAGCTGACGAAGGCGCGGAACCTGACGAAGGCGGCGAGAGCGATGCGGTCGACCTTGCGGGGACGAAGGTCTCGGTCTTCGGCGCGCCTACCGGTGATGAGGCTACTGCGTTCGACAACACCTTTGCGGTCTGGAACGAGCAGACCGGCGGCGAGGCCGTCTACGAGGGCTCCGACAGTTACGAGACCCAGCTGCCGATCCGGGTCGATGGCGGCAACCCCCCTGACATCGCGCTCACTCCGCAGCCGGGATCGATCTGCCAGTTCGCCGACGCCGGCGAGCTCACCTCACTCGAGGACATGGGGTTCGACATCGACGAGCTGACCGCCGCTCACGGGTCGTTCTTCATCTCTCTCGGGCAATGCGCCGACGGCAAGCACTACGGCATCCCGACCAACGCCAACATGAAGAGCATCGTCTGGTACAACAAGCCGCTCTTCGAGGCGAACGGCTACACGATTCCCGAGACCTGGGAGGACCTGTTGGCACTGTCCGATCAGGCGGTGGCCGACGGCGTCACGCCATGGTGTATCGGGCTCGGCAGCGACGCCGCAACAGGCTGGCCCGGCACCGACTGGATCGAGGACATCATGATCCGCACGGTTGGGGTGGAGGGCTACCTCGAGTGGGTCAACAA
>JAOTYQ010000353.1 GCA_029861725.1 Acidimicrobiia bacterium
GCTGCGCCCGTCGGCGAACTCGACCGGCTCGGTCCGTGCCTCTCTGTGGTCGACGGCTGATGTAACAGCGGCCAGGACCGCGTCGGCCATGGCGGCGGGGCTGCGCTGGCCATCGTCGGGGACGATCGCGTCGGCAGTGGTGGTGTACAGGCCGAGCCGCTCGCGGTGCAGCCGGCGCAGGCGCTCAGCGGTGTCGCCGGCGAGCAGGGGTCGGCTGTCGTCGCCGGTGAGGCGGCTCAGCAACGCCGGGATCGGGACGTCGAGCCAGACGACGGTGGAGCGGTCGGCGAGAGCTCGCCGGTTGTCCTCGCTCACGACGATCCCGCCACCGGCGGCGACGATGGGCGCGTCCGGCCCGTCGAGGGCGGTGATCAGTGCCTCGTGCTCGAACTGTCGGAAGCGGGTCTCGCCCTCCCGATCGAAGATCTCGGTGATAGCGCGCCCGGTTCGGGCCTCGATCGTGGAGTCGAGGTCGATGAACGGCCGGTCGAGCCGGGACGCCAGCTCGGAGCCGACGCTCGACTTGCCGACGCCGGGAAGGCCGATGAGCACGAGCGGGGGTGTCGTCACCCCTCGATGGTAGCCCCTCGGTCGCTACGGGCCGGTTCCAGCGATCGCAGGGGAAACGAGGATGATGGCCAGGGAACCGGCGGCCAGCGCCGGTCCGAAGGGGATCTCGGCCCTCCCCCGTCGCCGTATGGCGTTGACCGCCAGCCCGACGAGACCACCACCGAGGAGGGCGAGGAAGAGCGCATAGAGAACGAGCCGTGTGACGACGAACAGGTCGGTCTCGACCCAGCCGACGAACAATCCGAGGAGCAGTGCGAGCTTGACGTCTCCTCGTCCCATTCCTTGTTCGTGCACCAGATGGGCAGCGCCGATGAACCCGCCGAAGATGGCCCCACCGAGCAGAGCGGCGGTGATGGCATCACCGTCTCCCAGCTCGCCGCTGACGACGAAGACCAGGAAGAGGCTGACGCCGATCGCCGGCCAGACGAGAACGTTGGGGAGCAGATGGGTCTCGATGTCGATCACCGAGAGAACGACGAGCACCGCCCCGAGCGCCAGGTAGGGCCAGAGCTTCCAGTCGATCGAGCCGTCATCGACGAACCGCACGCCGAGCAACCCGAACACGATCGCGGTCGTGACATCGACCGCGGGATAGCGCCAGCCGGTGTATCGATCGCAGCCTTGGCACGTACGGAACCAGCCGACAACCGGGATCAGCGAGCCCGGGCCCTGCGGGTGCTGGCAGTGCACGCACCGATGCTCGGCCGCAGGCCGGAGCCGGTCGACGGCACGGTCGACAACGATCCCGAGCGACGGCCCGAGCAGCAGCCCCAGGATCGCGAGACCGGCGACGATCAGCATCATCGGAGTATCGCAAGCCCTCGGCGAGCTCAGTCCTCACTCTTCAAGTAGCGCATGAGGAGACCCCCCGGCTTGGATTCGGCCTCCCGGTCGCCCCGCTTGCCGTTGCTGCTGCCGGCGGTCTCGACCGCGTCGGCCGCAGCCGGGGGCGCCGGGAGCTCATCGGCGTCGGCCTCGACCAGCTCGTGGAGCTCGTCGATCGACGGGGCGGCCGGCATCGGGGGACGTGGTGAGGCAACGTCTTCGGCCGCCGACCACTCCAACGCATCGCTGGGGTCGACGACCTCTGCGGCGCCGGCGTCGGTGCTGGCCTGCTCCGACGAGGCGTCGGTGGCGGCTGCGACGGAGTCGGAGGGCGGCGGACCCAGGGGCTCGGCCTCGCTCGCCGGGGCGATCGCGGCGACGACGGTCGCCCGCGGCTCAGAGGGCGGCGGCAGCGGCCGTACCGGAATCGGGGCCGCGCCGATGCCGGAGGGTCGCGAGGAGTCCTCGGTGGTGGGGGCGGCCACGGCCGTGGCGGGCCGGCCAGCAGCGGGAGCGGTTTCGGGTGGGCCAACGACGACCAGGCCCCGCTCGGCCAGCCCCTTGATCTGGCGGCTGCCTTCGACCTCGCCAAGGCCGAGCTCCTCGCAGACGACCGAGACCGGGCACCCGGCGGTGATGATGCGCAAGGTCGACCATTCGGCCCGGTTGATCGTGATCTCCTCTGCCGGGAGCGATTCGGCCGGCTTGACCGCATGATCGAGGGACGGGACGACGGCCTCGATCGTGCGCCAATCGGCGAGCCGGCCTTCGGCCGAGGCGAGCACCTCGGCGACGTCGCGGCCGCCGTCGCCGTCTTCGACCGGGCACATGTCGAACGAGAAGCTCCCGGCTACGTACCGAAGCAGCTCGAAGACGATGTCCTCCGGCGAGGTGCCGTTGCAGCTGTAGTTGACGGTGGCGTCGACGAGGCGACCGTCGACCAGCGAGAGCGTGCCACTGCCGCGGTCCCCATCGAGGCTCAGGCGGCCGGTCTTGGAGGTGGACGAGAGAAGACCGAGCACCTCATCCAAAGCAAAGTTTTCGAGCGATCCCTGGAGCATGCTTCATCCTTCCGAGACGGTATGCACTTCTCGTCATCTGTACGGTCGGATACATGGCGCTGTTCATGAGCGGTTGCTTCACAAGTGCGGGCCGCTGCCGATGATGGGCCGCCGGAGCAGCAGCCACGAGTAGATCGCGGCGTTCACGATTGCGACCGCGAGCACCAGAACGGCCTTGCCTACGGTCGTCAGCTCACCGGGATAGAGAACCGGGGTGATGTAGTAGCCGATGAACCCACCCTCGTAGACCGCTTCGCCCGCCGCTCGACGCAGGTCCTTCTCCAACGGGGTCAACGGGCATCCGAACCCGATGGCCTGGATGGCAACGCCGTAGGCGAGAGCAGCGCCATGGGGAGCGATCATCCACCGCCGCCACCGGATCGAGACCCCGCCGACGACGATGAACACGACGAAGGCGAAGTGGATCACCAGCACGACGTCGGCGGCCAGGCTCCAGGCCATGGACCATTCTGCCTCGATCGCCGAGGAGCGGCGCGTCAGGAGTCGGGCAGTGGCTCGGCGAGATCGGGGAACGCGGCGGACCGCATCGCCTCGAGCGGCGCCGTATGCCCCGTCCAGCGCTCGAATGCCAGCGCCGCTTGGTGGACGAGCATGCCGACACCATTGAGCGCAGTGGCGCCGCAGGCTTCGGCGGCCACGAGCAACGGGGTGACCCGAGGTTGGTACACGATGTCGATCACAACGTGGCCGGGTCGCAGCAGCCCCTCCGGCACCGGATTGCCGGTCGGATCGGGACCGCCGGCCATGCCGACCGGGCTGGCGTTGATGATCACCTCGGCCTCGGCGCTATCCGCGATTGCCCCGGCGCGGGCACAGGGGGCGAGTCGGGCGGCTTCTCGAGCCCGCTCCGGGTCGCGGCTCACCACGACGACCTCTCCGGCCCCCTGCCGACCGAGCGCCTCGATGATCGCGCTCGCCGCTCCCCCGGTACCGATGACGAGGACCCGGGCCCCCTCGGGCGAGACCGCGGCATCCTGTGTCATCGACCGGAGGAGCCCGTCGCCGTCGGTGCTGTCGCCAACGAGAGCGCCGCCGTCCCGGAAGACGCAGTTGCAGAACCCGAGCGTCTCGACCGCCCGGGTCCGCCGGGGGACGGCTGCGGCGACGGCGGCCTTGTGGGGCATCGTGACCGACAGCCCGTCGATGCCCAGCGTGTCCATCGCTGCGATGGCTTCGCCGCCCCGTCCCTCGGCCACGGGGAGGGCCACGTAGACCCAGTCGAGGTCGAGGGCTTCGAACGCGGCGTTGTGGATGGCGGGAGACAACGAATGCCGTACCGGGTCACCGATGACGGCCGCCAGTCTCGTGGCGCCGGTGGGCCGGTTCAGAACAGGCCCTGTTCTTGCGAGAGCTGCTTCTGCTCGTTGAAGGCGTCGAAGTCATCGGTGAAGAAGTGGTTGCCTTGGGCGTCCTTCAGCACGTAGAAGAGCCACCCCTCGGCTTCGGTGCCCTCTGCGGGGTTGATCGCAGCCTCCAGCGACGCCTGGCTCGGCGTGGTGATCGGCCACGGCGGGAGCTCGGCGTTGTTCCGGCAGGCGAACTCGCCGGCCCCCTCGTTCATGAACTCCACCGTCAGCTCGATCTGGCGATCGCCCGAGCCGTAGATGCACGTGGCGTCGATGTCGAGCGACATCTGCTCCCGCAGCCGGTTGTAGATGACGCGAGCGATCCTGGGCCGGTCGCCGTCGGTCTTCGCCTCGGCCTCGACCATCGACGCCACGATGATCACCTCGTAAGCCGATCGGTTGAGCTGGGTCTCGGCTGCGCCGTAGCCGAGCTCGCCGGTGACCCTGGCGAACTCGTTGTTCATCTTGGCCAGCACCTCGATCGGCTCAGCGTCATCCTCGATCTCGTAGAACGCCGGGAACAGGAGCCCTTCCCAGGTGTCGACGCCGTCGGGGCGATAACGTGGCTCGAGCTGACCGGAGGCGAGCACGGCCTGCAACTGCTCGACCGTGATGTTCGGCAGCTGATCGGCAATCCGGGGCAGCATCTCGGCGAGCCAGAGGCCCTCGGGTACACCGAACCTGTTGTACACCGGAGGTATTGGGCCGGCGTTGAGGATCTCGATGGCGTCATCGGCCGACGAGTTCTCCCGCATCGAGTACTCGCCGGCCTGGAAGTTGCCCTCGCCCTTCCACTCGGCGTAGTAGCGGAAGAACGTGCTGTTGGGGATGATGCCGTTGTTCTCCAGGATCTCGGCGATGTCGCCGGTGGAAGCACCGAGCGGCAGCTCGACCGTGACCGCAACGCCGGGCTCGCCGGCCGGGTCGAGCTGCGATTCGAACCAGCCCCGGACGCCGGTGTACAGGTACCAGCCGATGGCGGCGAGCACAGTGAGCGCAACGACGACCCGGAGAGCCCGCAAGCCTCCGGGCCGGACGGCGACGAAATCGTCCTCGTCATCCCAGTCGAGGTACTCGACCTCGTCGTCGTCGTTGTAATCGACCATCGTCACCGACGTCATGCTAGAGCGGTCGACTGCGCTTCGGGCGCCACCCCCGGGCTCCCGAGCCCTCAGCGATCGCCGTCGATCCAGGACTGGAGGATCACGGCCGCTGCGACCTGGTCGACGACCGCCCGACCCCGGCGGGAACTGACGCCCTGCGCTCGCAGGGACGCTTCGGCCGAGACGGTGGTCATGCGCTCGTCGTGGGTGACCACCTCGGCGGCTATCCGTTTGCGGAGCCCCTTCACCTCCGAGAGTACCGCCCTGGCCGTCGGACCGACCCCCCCGCTCAAGGACAGGGGAAGCCCGACGACGACGACGGCGACGTCGTGCTCGTCCACGAGGGCACTGACCCGCTCGTGCTCGAGCCTCCGGTCGCCGACCCGCTCGATCGTCTCCAGCGGTGTCGCCACCGAGCGTTCCTGGTCGCAGATGGCGACGCCGATGCGACGGGTGCCGAGGTCGAGACCGAGGGCCCGACCCCTGATCGGTGGGTCAACCGCATCTCCGGACCCGGTCAGCTGGACACTCCGGCCGCCTGTGCGGCGAGGGCGAGCGCCTCGTCGAGGCCTTCGGGATCCTTGCCGCCAGCCATTGCCAGCTCGGCTCCCCGTCCACCCCCACCCTTGATCGCTTTGGCGGCATCGGCGATGAGGGCGCCGGCGTCGAGCCCGCTGTCAGGGCTGACGGTGGCGACCAGTGCCGCTCCCCCGCCGTCGGGGGCGCCGCCGAGCACGACGGCCCGGACGCCGTGCTGTTCCCGCACAGCGACCGCAAGATCCTTTAGCTCGTCGCGGCCTGTGCCGTCGATTCGGGACACGACCACGCCGTCGCGGGCGGCGGCGGCCAGCGCAGAGGCCCGCCCGATGGCGAGCTTGGCCTTGAGGGCCCGGACCTCGTCGCGGAGGTCCTTGATCTCGGCCGTCCGCTTGGCCGCGCCGTCGAGCAGGTCGGCGCGGGGGACGTTGAGCAGCTTCGACGCGTCGTCGATGACGCTCTGCTCCCGACGGAGCAGGTCGATGGCGCCGGTGCCGGTGACGGCCTCGATGCGTCGGAGGTTCGAGCCGATCGAGCCCTCGGAGACGATCTTGACCAGGCCGATGTCGCCGAGGGCCCGGACGTGCGTGCCGCCACAGAACTCGAGCGACGGGCCGGCTTGGAGGACGCGAACCGTTTCGCCGTACTTGTCGCCGAAGAAGGCGATCGCGCCCATGGCCTCGGCCTCGGCCTTGGTGACCTCCTGGTGGCTCGCCTCCGGGTTCTTCAGGATCTCGGTGTTGGTCAGGTCCTCGATGGTTGCGATCTCCTCCGGCGTCACCGGATCGAAGTGACTGAAGTCGAAGCGGAGACGATCGGGGCCGACCATCGACCCTTGCTGCTTCACGTGATCGCCGAGCACCTCCCGGAGCGCCCAATGAAGCACGTGGGTGCCTGTGTGGTTGCGTCGGATGGCGTCGCGCCGCGCAACGTCGATCGATGCAGTGGCGTCCTGCCCCGCCTCGACCGTGCCTTCGACGATGCGAACGACATGGCGGTGCACGCCGGGCACGGCATACACGGTGTCGAGGACC
>JAOTYQ010000354.1 GCA_029861725.1 Acidimicrobiia bacterium
CACCGACAAACGCAACAGACCCGGGTTCACCTCGCGGCAGCTGTCTGCAGCATGCGAGTGAGTGTCCACCTCGTTCGGCCTCTGGGAGACCGAGCCCGGAGTCGTCATGTCCGGACTCTACCCGCAGCCCCACCTGCTTGGCGCAGCAGCGATCGGCAACCCCGGTGTGAGCCCTTGGTTGAGTCTCTCACTCAGATCCGGGCCGACCTGGTTCGCCTCCGTCACGGTCCTCGTCGAGGACAGGTTCTAACGAGTCGAGCGCGTCGGCCGTGGCCTGCTGCAAGCGGTTGACATGAGCGATAACCGGATCGATGTACCACGCCGTCACACGCTGCACGGCGCGCTTCAACGTTGGGACGCCTATCCGGGTCGAGTTTGGGGCGGCGGCAGTCAAGGGAGCCAACCGACGAACGGCTTGCAGCTTGCTCACCGGCCGAACAGGTCGGCGCCCGCCGCTGTTCGCCCTCGTCGAGGGAACCGGTGCAGGTGCGAGCGCTCCTGCTGAGCGGCCGCGTCGCGCCGCGGCCCGCGCTCGGATCAGATCCATGACTTCGTCGCGCGAAGCGGCTGTGGCCGGCCACGGCTCGATCCCGGACACGTGAGAGATGGCCGGGCCGCCTGCCGCGTCGGCCATGGCGCAGGCGAGGCTGTCATCGTCGTCGACCACGGTCACTTCAGGATGCTGCTCGGCCAATCCGCCGACGCGGGTGGCGATGGCTCGGCGACCCAGCAGAACGGCGCGCTCGAGCACGCTCGACGACCAGATCAGCCGATACGGGAGGACGACAGTGTCAGAGGCGACGATCCACCGATCGAAGTCGGTGTCGCTCACGAACCCTTCGTACATGTCGACGCCAGGTGATACCGCCGCCAGGTCCCGCAGCTGCTCGAAGTGCTCTCTGTACTCGGGCTCCTCGACCCGCAGCGAACCGACGACGGCAAGTCGACACCCGTGGTCGGCGAGCCGGGCTCGGGCGAAGGCGTCCACGGCGCGGTCGAACCCCTTGTGCGGCTGGATGAACCCGATGCACACGAACAGGAAGGGCTCGGTGGCGACACCGAGGGCGCGACGGGCTTCGTTGCGGTCCAGTCCGACGCGGGGTACGAAGTCGCGCCCATGATGGACGAGGTCGATCTTGTCGAGGGCGACGCCGAAGCATCGGTGCATCTGGTCGCGTTCGGCTTCGGTGTGCACGCTGATGCGGTCGACCGATCCCCACATCGCGCGCATCGCTTGCGCAAGCGGACCAGAGCCGCGGCCCTGGGAGTAGTCCACTTCGTGCACACGCACTTCGATGTCGTTGGCGCGGCGAAACGCGAGAGCCAGCATGGCGGTGCGGGCAACGCGGTCCCAGCCTGACGACGCCACGGGGAAGAAGACGTCGGGGTGGTACTGAACGATCACGCGGTCGTACGCAGGTACGCGCTTGGCGAGGGCCAGCGGACCTCGGCGGGCGGCGAGATCGAGATGGTGATGGGCAGCGCTCGGCTGGGGCGACAGCACCTCGACGTCGTGGCATTCTGCCCGCAGCCGCGCCACGCTCTGGACGGCGTACGCGCCGATGCCGTCGCGCACCGGTGGGTACGGCGTCACCATCAGGATGCGCACCAGGTCTCCAGTGTCGCCTCCATGCGGTCGAGGACCGCATCCCACGAGTAGTTCTGGAGCACGTAGGATCGGCCCCGCTCGGCGAGCTCGGCGGCCACTGCCGGCGCTTCGACCACGAAGCGGAGGCACTCCTCCAATTCGAGTTCGTCGTCGAACGTCAAGCCCGCCCCTGACCGGTCGCAGTGCCAGCGGACGACATCGCTCGCGCCGTTCGCGATGAGAAGTGTGCCAGCCAGCCACGCTTCCATTGCCGTACGGGAGAAGCTCTCAAGCTGGCTCGGCTGGAGATAGGCGGCGGCGGCGGCGAAGGCGTCGTCGCGTTCCGCCTTGGGTTGGAACCCGAGGTCGATGACCCTATCGGCGATCGCGGCCGGCGGGCGGACGGGAACCGCGCCCATCGTCACGAGGTCGAGCGGGATGTCGGCGCGGGCCACGATGCGTTCGTACATCTGGAGCAGCCCGTCCCAGCCCTTCGCCCCTTCCCTGCGTCCGGCGAAGAGCACGAAGCGCCGGTCGCCCAGCCCGTGGCGCTGGCGGAAGCCAACAGGGTCGTATCCGGACGGGATGTCGACGCCGGCACCGGTCACGTGATGGTTCTGGGGGATCTGGAAGAGCTGGTGGGCCAACTGGTGCTCGGGCTCGGACAGGAACCAGACGCCGAGCGCTCCGTTGAAGACCGGTTCGAAGATCTCGAGGTGCGCGTAGGGTTCATCGTGCAGGCACGGCATCAAGATCGTGCGCTCCGGCGCCACCTGCGCTCCAACGAACGTCGTCCAGAACAAGTACGGGGCGAACACGATGGCGTCGTAGTCACCGGCCTGGTCGAGAAGGAAGTGGAACAGCTCCGGGACGCGCAGGTCGTCGTTCATCCAGCGTTGTTGTTGCTCAATGCTGAGGCGCTGCCCGGCGTGGATGGCCGCTTCGTAATGCGCCCGCTCCGCCCGTTGCGTCGAGATGACGGTGGGAAAGCGCCGGACGGTGAGCGCGCCGTCGATCGATGTCCCGGCGGGGTACTCGTTCGCCCACGTGAAATGATCCCGCGCACAGGTCGTGAGCACGTCGACGCACCAGCCCCGAGCGGCCAGACCGTGTGCGGCCTCTCGCAACACGGCCTCGGCGCCGCCCACAGTGTCCTCGCCGTAGCGCGGTGGGACGAACGCAAGACGGCCGGGCTTCCCGCCTGCGGGTCGGGCGCTCATCGGTCGAGGGCCTCGAACGACGCGGTCAACGCCAGGACGCCCGGTCGTTGCTCGCGTTGTTCACGATCAACCCACCACCGAGGTGCGATGCAGCGCGCAGCAGGACCAGAGTCACGAGGCGCTCCCCGGACCAGGCCACGGTAGACCCGGGCCCATCGAAGCCCCGAACGAGCGGCTGTGGCGAGGGGAACCGAATCGGCGTGACCCGGGAAGCTGTGTCTGTCGATGCGCGTTCATGTGAGTTCCTGCAACAAGCAGTGGCGATATACTAACGGCCAAGGCGAGGAAGGGAACATGGACGTTGTCGTGTGCGGGGCCCAGGTGCCATTCGTGCGGGGTGGCGCGGAGCTGCACATGGAGAATCTCGTCGCTGCCTTCGCGGAAGCTGGGCACCGGAGCGAGCTCGTGCGGCTGCCGGTGGCCTGGGAGCGGGGCCGTCTGTTCGATGCGCCTTTGGCGTGGCGGTCGGTACCGATCGACGCCGATCTCGTCATAGCCACGAACTTCCCATCGTATTTCGTCCGTCATCCCCGCAAGGTCGTGTGGCTCTTCCACCAGCACCGCGGTGCATACGACGCCGTCGACAGCTCCTGGTCGGACTTCGAGCTCGATGACGTATCGCTCGCCGATCAGGCGAGGCTCTCCGACTGGGACACCCGGGCTCTCGAGGAGGCGACGCGGATCTTCTCGACGTCGCAGGTGGTCGCCGATCGGCTCGCCCGATTCAACGGGCTGCAGGCCACACCCCTCTATCACCCGCCGCCGCTGCACAAGCGCCTGAGGCCCGGCCCGTTCGGCGACTATGTCTTCTGCCCGACCCGCCTCGAGGCCAACAAGCGACCCGGCGTCGTCGTCCGTGCCACGTCGAAGTTCCACTCATCGACGAGATCGATCATCGCTGGTCGCGGTTCGATGGAGCTCGAGCTCGACTCGCTCGCATCTGGCATACCGGCGGTCGAGATGCTCGGCTTCGTCTCCGACGACGAGCTCGTTGAGCGGTTCGTCAACGCCTTGGCCGTCGTGTACGTACCGGCGGACGAGGACTACGGCTACGTCACCTTGCAGGCGTTCTACGCAGGGAAACCGGTCATCACCGCTCAGGACTCCGGTGGCGTGCTCGAGTGGGTGGAGGACGGCGTGACCGGGATCGTCACCGACGGCTCGCCGGAGGAGGTGGCCGATGCCGTCGACCGCCTTGCGTCGGATCCCGCGCTGGCCAAGAAGATGGGCGACGCCGGCCGTGATCGGGTCCGCTCTCTCGACTGGCCCACTGTCGTGGAAAGGCTCACCACAGGATGACCGAACCCCGGAACCACGTTGTCGGCCTCATGGTCGACTCCGCCCCGCCCACCCGTTTCAGCCCGTTCCTCGGCGCACTGGCCCGGTGGTGCCGGCCTCGCGTCCTTCCCGACGCCCGAGACGCCGTCGCATGGATCGCCACCTCCCCCCGTGTCGCCGATCCGCGGCGGCGCCCCGCGGCCGTCTGGGTCTCGAGCCTTCACGACTGGGACGCCAACAAGCCGGCCGTCGAGTCGGCTCACGTGTTGCTGACCGACGATCGAGAGGTCCTTGCCCGCGCTGGGGACCGGGGTGTCTGGGTCGGTGATGGCGTCGACGTCCGGGGGACGGTTCCGCTCACGCCCTTCGTGCGATCCCGGTGGCGGGCCCGGACCGGGCTCCCGGGAGACCTCGTGATCCATGTTGGCCCGCCGCCCACCAGGGTCGGCGGCGGAGGAGCTGGAACGGGCGACGCCGGTATCCAGAGCGCGGAGGCACACGAGGCCATCGCAGACGAGCTCGTGCCGACCGGTCTCGCCGTCGCCGCCGCAGTGGTGGCCACCGGTCCCACCCTCGCCGCTGCGCTGGCCTGGGGGGCTCCGACGGTGACCGACGCTGCGTCGGCAGCCGCCATCGGGGCGATCGACGGCGAGCACGTCCTCGTCGCATCCCCGGACGAGATGCACGACGTCGCCACTCGTCTGGCAAACGATCACGCTCGAGGGGGGATGCTCGGCCGGCAGGGCAGGCGGCTGGTCGAGCAGACGCACGACGTGGTCGACGCAGCGGCGTTGACCGCGCAGCGGCTGGGGCTGCGGGATGAGGCAGCGCCCGCGCCGCTCGATGTGCTCTCGGTGCGGCTCGCTGAGTTGTGGGTCACCGACGATGCGGCGATCGTCGAGCGGGTCGGGGCATCGCTCGGTCTGTCGCACGGCGACCTGGCATGACGCATCCCGCGCTCCAGCAGGACCTGCTCGAACGGTTGCGCCGAGTCGTCGGTGTCGACGCCCCGCCGCCACCCCCTCCCGAGCCGGAACCGGAGCCGCAGCTCGACCCGAACGCGCCGGTCGTGCAGCGCGGCGTGACCGCCGCCAAGCGTCTCGCAAAGCGGCTGATGCGGCGGGCCATCGGACCCGTGCTCCACGAGCAGGTCACCCCGCTGTCGGCCGAGGTCCAGCGCATCGATGCCGAGCTCTCTGGCCCGTTGAATCCCAGGGCCCTGGCCGCCAACATCGAGTCGTTGCGGGACGAGGTGCTCGACCAGCACCAGCTTTCAGCGAACTTCGAGCTCCTCAGAGGCGAGGTGCTGGACCAGCACCATCTGGCTGTGAACTTGGAGCTTCTCAAAAGTGAGGTCCGAGGCGTACAGAACAGCCTCGAAGAGCTCGGCCGGGCGCTCGCTCCTGACGTCGGCCTCGCGGGAGCGAGAATGCGCTTCGCCGAGTTGCGCGACCGGGTCAACACGCTCGATCGCCGCTTTCGGGCTGCCGGTCAGCAGGAAGTGACCGGCGACCCACCCGGGCCGCCGCCGGATTCGCCGGCAGGGGGAGCACCGATAGCTGGGTTCGACTACATCGCGTTCGAGCGACGGTTCCGTGGTGACTCGGCCGAGATCATGGAGCGGACCGGCGAGCGGTACGTCGGGTTGCTCGCCGACCGCGGACCGGTGCTCGACGTCGGCTGCGGTCTCGGCGAACTGATGGAGCTGCTCGTCGCCGAAGGTACCGACGTCATCGGCGTGGACACCCACGAGGGCATGGTCCGCGAAGCGCGCGAGCGCGGCCTCGACGTCCATTGCGACGACGCGATCAGCTTTCTCGCCCGCCAGGCCCCAGCGTCGCTCGGTGCCGTCGTTGCCATCCATGTGATCGAGCATCTGCATGTCGACCAGCTCGTCGAGCTGCTGGAGTTGGCGGCAACCCGCTTGCGGCCCGGCGGGCTCTTCGTCGCTGAGACGCCAAATCCTCGTGCCTTGGCCGTTCTTGGCAACAGCTACATCCTCGACCCAACGCACGTGTGGCCCCTGCATCCTGGACTCGTGACGTTCCTTTGCGAGTCGGCGGGGTTCTGCGAAGCCGAGCTTCGCTATTACTCGCCCGGAGAGCAACTCGAACGGGTCGACGATCCGGACGCGCCGGCCTGGGTGTCCCAGCTCAACGCAGTCATCGATCGGATCAACGACTCGATCTTCGGTCCGCAGGAGTACGCGATCGTCGCCTCGACGAAGCCGGGTTGATTCGACGCCGCATGGCTGCTTCCTACGATCGAGTCATCGCGAGTTCGTGGCGGAAGGTAAGGGCTCAGCGATCAAGCGACGGGCGCTGGGTCGGCCAGGTGGAGATCGGGCGCGGAATCGATGGTAGGCGGAGCTACAAGATCGGA